>JANLQZ010000889.1:0-3192 GCA_031368125.1 Betaproteobacteria bacterium | reverse complement strand
ACCCGCCGGCAGCGCTGGCGTCGCCGGAACAGCTGCGGCTCGAAGATGCGCGCAAACTGACGCGCGACAACCCGCAGGCGGTGGCCAACATCGTGAAGGCCTGGATCGGCAGCGAGGCGCCGGCCTGATCCGGCGCGGCGGTACCACACATGTCTGAAGACGGATTGCAGGACGCTGCCATTTTGCTGATGTCGCTGGGCGAGGCCGAGGCGGCCGAGGTTTTCAAGCACCTGTCACCCAAGGAAGTGCAAAAGCTCGGGGAGGCGATCGCCCGGACCAAGACCATCACGCGCGAGCGCGTGGACGAGGTGGTGGGCAAGTTCACGGGCGTGGCGGCTTCACAGAGCCTGCTGGTGACCGATTCGAGCGACTATGTGCGGTCGGTGCTGAAACTGGCCCTGGGCGACGACAAGGCGACGTTGCTGATCGACCGCATTCTTCAGGGCGGCGACGTGTCGGGCATCGAAAGCCTGAAGTGGATGGATTCGATGTCGGTGGCCGAACTGCTGCGCAGCGAACACCCGCAGATCGTGGCCGCCATCCTGGTGCATCTGGACTATGACCAGGCAGCCGATGTGCTGAAGAACCTGTCCGAGCGCCAGCGCAACGAGGTGATGTTGCGTATTGCCACCATGGAGGGTATACAGCCGACCGCGCTCAAGGACCTCAACGAGGTGCTGTTCCACGTGTTGTCCGGTGGCGACAAGGTGCGCAAGTCCTCGCTCGGCGGCGTCAAGACCGCCGCCGAAATGATCAACCTGATGGGTACCGCGATCGAAGGCACGGTAGTGGAGTCGATCCGCAACCACGATCCCGATCTGGCCCAGAAAATCGTCGACAAGATGTTCGTGTTCGACGACCTGATCAAGCTCGACGACAAATCGGTCCAGATGGTGCTCAAGGAAGTGGCCTCGGATACCCTGATCGCGGCGCTCAAGGGCGCGCAGCCGGAACTCAGGGACAAGATCCTGGCCAACATGTCTTCCCGGGCAGCCGAAACGCTGCGCGAGGATCTGGAGTCGCGCGGGCCGATGCGCCTGTCCGAAGTCGAGGCGCAGCAGAAGGAAATTCTCAAGACCGTGCGCCGCTTGTCGGACGAGGGCCAGATCGTGATCGGCGGCGGCGCCGCCGACGCGATGGTCTAGGGCAGGCCGGCCAATGCGCAACGATTCACGATTCATTCCGGGCGAGGAAATCGACGCGGTTTCCCAGTGGAGTTTTGGCGCCGTCGATACCGCGTCACTGCGCAAGGCCGCCGCCGCCAGGGAGCGGCAGGACGCACAGGGCCTGGCGCGCGACGAGGCGCTGCGGCAACAGGGTTTCGCCGAAGGTTTTTCGCAGGGCCAGGCGCACGCCATGGTGGACGCCGAAAAGAAGATCCAGCACTATGCCGCGACCCAGGGCCAGCAGGCGGCCCGGCAATTCCTGCAGTTGTTCGGCGGCGCCGAAGACCAGCTGGCCCGGGCCCAACAGGTGATGGCGCGTGGTGTGCTGGAGCTGGCCTGCGAGCTCGCGCGCCAGGTCCTGCGGCACGAGTTGGCGGTCAATCCGAACGTCCTGCAGCCGGTCATCCGGGAAGCGCTGGGCCTGCTGGCCGATGACAGCAAAAGCGCGGTCGTGCGGCTCAACCCGTTGGACATGGAGGTGCTGCAGGACGTGGTGCAGACCGAGTTCGCCTCCCTCACGTTGACCCTGATAGCTGACGCGACGGTCAAGCCCGGGGGGTGTGTGGTCAGCTCCGCGGGTACCGTCGTCGACGGCAGCCTGGACACCCGGTGGCGGCGCGCGGTGGCCAATCTGGGCCTGAACCTGCCCTGGGAGGACTAGATGGTTGTAGACCAGCCCACCGCCTGGCGCGAATTCCTGGACGGAGCCTGCAACCGCGTCCAGGCTGGCAGCGCTTTGGAGGTGCGCGGCACCCTGACGCGCCTCGCCGGGCTGGTGCTGGAGGCCAGCGGGCTGCGCATTCCGGTCGGATCGCAGTGCATGGTAAGCATGCCGGCGCAGGCTCCAGTGCTGGCCGAGGTGGTCGGTTTTTCCCACGACCGGGCGTTTCTGATGCCGGCCGGCGACGTACACGGCCTGTCGAGCGGGGCCAGCGTGGTGCCGGCCGCGGCCTATGTGCCGGTGCCGCGTCTGGGTGATGCACCACACGACGGTGTGGAACTGGGCGCGGGATTGCTGCGCCTGCCGCTGGGCGACGGCCTGCTGGGCCGCGTGGTCGATGCCCATGGGGCGCCCATGGACCGCAAGGGTCCGATCGCCAATGTGGTGTCGGTTGCGCTCGACCGCAAACCCGTGAATGCCATGGACCGGGCTCCGATCCGCGATGTGCTCGACACCGGTGTGCGTGCGATCAACGCCCTGCTGACGGTCGGGCGTGGCCAGCGCATCGGCCTGTTCTCGGGCTCCGGTGTGGGCAAGAGCGTGTTGCTGGGAATGATGGCCCGCTACACCAGCGCCGACGTGATCGTGGTGGGCCTGATCGGCGAGCGCGGACGCGAGGTCAAGGAATTCATCGAGGACATCCTGGGCGACGCGGGACGTGCGCGTTCGGTGGTCGTGGCGGCGCCGGCGGACGCCCCGCCGATGCTGCGCATGCAGGGTGCCGCCTATGCGACGGCGATCGCCGAGAGTTTCCGGGACCAGGGCAAACACGTGCTGCTGCTGATGGATTCGCTGACGCGGTATGCCATGGCACAGCGCGAAATCGCGCTCGCGATCGGCGAGCCGCCCGCCACCAAGGGTTATCCGCCGTCGTGCTTCGCCAAATTGCCGCAACTGGTGGAGCGCAGCGGTAACGGGCTGCACGGCGTCGGCTCGATCACCGCGTTCTACACCGTGTTGTCCGAAGGCGACGACCAGCAGGACCCGATTGCAGACGCGGCGCGCGCCATTCTGGACGGCCACATCGTGCTGTCGCGCGCGATGGCCGAGTCGGGGCATTACCCGGCGATCGATATCGGCCAGTCGGCGTCGCGCGTCATGCACAACGTGGTGTCGCGCGAGCATTTCGAACTGGCGCGGCGTTTCAGGTCGATCAGCGCCAGGTACGAAAAAGGGCGCGACCTGGTCCAGCTCGGCGCCTATGTCAACGGGTCGGACCCGTCGATGGACCAGGCCATACAACTGCATGGCGCGATGACCGGGTTTCTGCAGCAGGACATGTATGCCGCCGCCGTGTTGCCGGAC
>JANLQZ010000865.1:0-4034 GCA_031368125.1 Betaproteobacteria bacterium | reverse complement strand
ACGGCATCAACCACAACATGTTCGGCAAGCGCGACCCGAAGCAGTACGGCACCACCACGCTCGACGAGATCAACGCCAGCCTGGCCGCGCTGGGCAAGGAGCTCGGCACCGAGCTGGAGTATTTCCAGACCAACAGCGAAGGCGCGATGTGCGAGCGCATCCACCAGGGCTACAGCGACGGCGTGGACGCGGTGCTGATCAACGCCGGCGCCTGGACCCACTACAGCTACGGCATCCGGGACGCGCTGGCGATCCTGACCTGCCCGATCGTCGAGCTGCACATGTCCAACATCCATGCGCGTGAGCCGTTCCGCCACGTGTCGGTGTTCGCGGAAATCGTGCGCGGCCAGATCTGTGGCTTCGGTGTCGACAGCTACCTGCTCGCACTGCGTGCGGCGGTGTCAGCCGCCAAGGCCGCCGCAAAATGATCAACGGCAGCACCGAAATCATCGCGCACATCGGTTACCCGACGCACGCCTTCAAGGCGCCGATGATCTACAACCCCTATTTCGAGCAGGCGGGCATCAACGCCGTGGTGGTACCGATGGGCGTCAAGGCCGATGACTACGCTGGTGTGCTGGCCTCGCTGTTCACGCTCACCAACATCCGCGGCGCCCTGATCACCATGCCGCACAAGGTCACGACTACCGGCCTGGTCGACGAGCTCACGCCGACCGCCCTGGTGGCCGGCGCCTGCAACGCGGTGCGTCTGCGCGCCGATGGCAGCCTGCTGGGCGACATGTTCGACGGCGCGGGTTTCGTGCGCGGGGTTGTGCGCAAGGGGCTGCAGCTGCGCGGGGCCCGGGTGCTGGTGGTGGGCAGTGGCGGCGTCGGCTGCGCGATCGCTGCGTCGCTGGCGGCCGAGGGCATCGCGGCCATCGGCCTGTTCGACACCAACACCGCCTCGGCCGAGGGGCTGGCGGCCCGGCTGCGCCGCCACTACCCCGCGTTGCAGGTGGTGACCGGTTCCAACGATCCGGCCGGCTACGACCTGGTGGTCAACGGCACGCCACTGGGAATGAACGAAGGCGATCCGTTGCCGCTCGATGTGACCCGCCTGGCGCCCGGGACCTTTGTCGGCGAAGTCGTGATGAAGACCGAGATGACGGCCTTCCTCAGCGCCGCGCGCGCGCGCGGCTGCCCGGTGCAGGTCGGCTCGGACATGTTGTTCGAGCAGATCCCGGCCTACCTGGAGTTCTTCGGATTTCCGACCACCACGCCCGAGCATCTGCGTTCGGTCGCGCGCCTGAGTTATTGAACTGCCGCCCGGCACAGCCGGCCCGGCCCGGCTCCGGCCGCCCTGGCGCCGCAGTGGGGCGCTGGAGCGGGGCGCCGGTGCGGGGCGGCGTCATCGACCGCCGCGCAGTTCCAGTTCGGCCAGCGCCGCAAGGTCGCTCAGCGCCTGGAGTTCGCCGTCCCCGAGCTGGCGCGGCCGGTGGTCGATCAGGCACAGGGTTCCGACCGGGCTGCCATCGGGCGCCCGGATGCGGTGGCCGGCATAGAAACGCACCCGTGGTGCTGCCGTCACGAGCGGGTTGTCGGCGAAGCGCTCGTCGAGCAGCGCATCGGGAACCACCAGCGCCTGCGACAGCAGGATGGCATGGGCACAGAAGGACTGCTCGCGCGGTGTCTCCTGCGCCTGAAGGCCGGCGCGCGACTTGAACCATTGGCGCTGCGCATCGACGAGCGAAATCAGCGCGATCGGAACATTGAACAATTGCGCCGCCAGCCGCGTGATGCGGTCGAACCGTTCCTCCGCCGGTGTGTCGAGCAGGTTCAGGGCCTGCAGTGCGCGCAACCGTTTGTCCTCGTCCGCAGGCATCGGCGCGCGTTCCCAGCGCGCGCGGGTGCGCAACAGCGCGGCGCGCAGCTTGGTGCGCAAATACTGTGCCGATACCGGCAGCGCAAGCCACTCGGTCGTGCCGGCGGCTTCCGTGTCCTTGGGCGGTTCGCCAGGGCCGGACAACATGATCACCGGCAGGTGCGCCGCGCTGTGGATCGCATGCAGGGCGTGGCACAGCGCGGGGCCGTCACCGGCGCCGAGGGCCTGGTCGATCACGGCCAGCGCCAACGATTCGGCATGTGCGGCGTCGAGCGCGCACTGCATGTCGCCAGCTTCGCGCGCGACCATTCCTTCGGCCGCCACCGCGCTGCGCAGCCGGTCCGCGAGTTCGGCGCTGGCGCAGGCGATCAGGACCGGCCGCGCTGCCGCCGCGCCGGTGTCGACCTCGGCTTTTGCATCACCGGTCGAGGTTGTCGGCGCGGCGGCGCGGGCCAGCAATTCGACCGTGTCGCCCTCGGCGGCGGCGAACACTTCGAGTGTTCCCGCGGCCTCGCGCACGCGCTGGCGGGCCGCCGCGACCATTGCGTCCACGGCAGCGTCGTCATGCGACGGATCGTGGTGGAACAGCGCCAGGCGCCTGACCCCGGCCGCCATGGCCAGATCGACCACATACTCCAGCGGGCTGTGCCCCCAGCCCATGTGGCTCGCATACTCGGCCGCCGTGTACTGGCAGTCGTGGATCAGCAGGTCGGCGCCAGCGACAAATTCACTGTGCCGCTGGTCACCCGGATGCATGTTTCCCAGCACCTGGCCCAGCGGCTTGCCGAGTCGTCCCGCGGCGCGCGAATGGCACTCATGGTCGGTCGCGTAGACCAGTACCGCCCCGTCCGTCTCGACCCGGTAACCCAGCGTGAGCGCCGTATGGTTCAGGTAACGGGTTGTCACCCGCGCCTGGTCGATCATGAAACTGCCTTCGACCAGGTCGTGGTAACGCAGCGTCGCACCCATCGCATCCAGGTTGATCGGGAAATAGGCATACTGCATTTGCCCGGCCAGTGTTTCCTGCAGCGACGCGCCAAAGCCGCGCGGCGCATACACGTCCCACTGGTTGGCGCCGTCGAACAGCGGCGCGAAGAACGGGAAACCCTGGATATGGTCCCAGTGGGTGTGCCCGATGAGGATGTGGCCGCGCAGCGGCGCCGGGCCCTGCGCCTGCAGGGCGTCGCCCAGGACGCGGATTCCCGTTCCGGCGTCGAACACCAGGTGTGTTCCGTCGCTGGTGCGCACTTCCACGCACGAGGTATTGCCGCCGTAACGCACCGTCTGCGGCCCGGGTGTGGCAATCGAACCGCGTGTACCCCAGAATCGGACGCGCATCGGTTTTTCCCTTCGCCAATTGCAACCCAGCAGATGCTCCATATTGTCTGCCGATTTTTGCCCGCATGGCTGCGCTCGCACGGTCGCAGCAGTGCGGTTAAAGTCGCTTCATGCCCGGCGACCGCTTGATCACGATTGACGAATCCGAGGTCGAGATAACCGCGATCCGGGCCCAGGGCGCCGGTGGCCAGAATGTCAACAAGGTATCGAGCGCGATCCACCTGCGGTTCGACATCGGCGCTGCCAGCCTGCCAGAGGGCGTGAAGCAGCGGCTGCTGGCGCTGCGCGACAACCGCATCACCCAGGAGGGTGTGCTGGTGCTCAAGGCGCAGAGCCACCGCACCCAGGACATGAACCGGCTGGACGCCTTCGCCCGGCTGCATGAACTGGTCAACAGTGTGGCCGAGCCGCCGCGCGTGCGCCGTCCGACCAAGCCGACCTACGGTTCGAAGCAGCGCCGGCTCGAGGGCAAGGCGCAGCGCGGCCAGACCAAGGCCATGCGCGGGCGGGTGGTGGAGTGAAACTGCGCTGGCGCAGGATCGGCGCAAGGCCCATTGACCTGCGCCGGTGCGGCCGGGATACTTCAGCCATGGCGGACCTGCGGCGCACATGCGGACCGGCGCCGGGTCTTCGTTGTCACCGTGACCTGACCCATCCATGAACCCTGAGCCGAACGACCCAACGCAAGCGGGCGATGGCTTTTTTGGCGCCCTGCCGCTGCTGGAGAAGGCCGGCGACACCTTCGATACCGCGCGCTACCGGCCGGCGCCCGACGACTGGGTGCTGGTGGTGACCGATATCGTCGATTCGACCATTGCGATCGCGAACGGGCAGCACAAGACGGTGAATTTTGTCGCCGCCATGGCGATTGCGG
>JANLQZ010000864.1:0-1811 GCA_031368125.1 Betaproteobacteria bacterium | reverse complement strand
CACGACAAATTCACCGCTCAGGATATTGGGCAGCCCGTACCAGGGCTGGTATCCCATGCGCTGCATGCGTTGCCAGTTCAACCAGGCCACATGGTAGGTGATGACCATCGGCCGCTTGAAAAGTGCCGCCTCCAGCGTGGCCGTGCCACTGGCGATCAGCGTCACGTCACAGGCCGCCAAAGCGGCATGGGATTGGCCGTCCAGCAATTCAATTCGCGCGGCACCGGCATGCTGGGCCAGCAAGGGATCGACCAGCGCGCGCAGGCCTGGCACCACCGGCATCACGAAGCGCAGGCCCGGCCGCTGACGCTGCATCAGGGCTGCGGCCGCGATCAGGCGCGGCGCGATGTGCGCGATCTCGCTGCGCCGGCTGCCGGGCAGCAGCGCCACCACGCTGTCGTCGTCGGCCAAGCTGAGCGCGCTGCGTGCCGCAGCGCGCGGCGGCACCAGCGGGATCGCATCGGCGACCGGGTGGCCGACAAAGCTGGCGGCAATGCCCTGGGCTTGCAACAGCGCCGGCTCGAACGGGAACAGGCACAGCACATGGTCGGCCGCTGCTGCCAGCTTGCGCACCCGCTCACGGCGCCAGGCCCAGATCGACGGGCAGACAAAGTGCACGGTCTTGAGCCCGCCCTGCCGCAGCCGGGTTTCGAGGCCGAAATTGAAATCTGGCGCATCGATGCCGATGAAGGCGGACGGCCGCTCGGCCAGCAGGCGGTCCCCCAACTGGCGGCGGATGCGCAGCAACTCAGGCAGGCGCGCCAGCGCATCGACATAACCGAAAACCGACAAGCGCTCATGCGGCCACCAGCGTTCGAAACCCTGGGCGGCCATCGTCGGCCCACCGATACCAGCGGCCTCCAGATGCGGCCAGCGCTGCTTCAGGCCCTGCAGCAGCAGGCCGCCGAGCAGGTCGCCCGACGCCTCGCCAGCGACCAGGCCCAGCCGCAGGGCGGTGCTGTCGGCCATGCGGTCAGCGCACGATGCCGCGGTCGGCCCGGGCGAGAAAATCGAGCATCAGCGCGATGTCGGCCTCGCTGCCTTCGAGCTGGGCACGCAGGGCCTCGATGGCACTGATGCCCGCAGCCAATGTGAGGCCCTGGCGGTAGAGCAGACGGTGCATCTGCTTGACCTGCGCGATGCGCTCGGGCGTGAAGCCACGGCGGCGCAGGCCCTCGGCATTGATGCCGGTGGCCGCAGCCGGGTTGCCGACCGCGGTGACATAGGGCGGCAGGTCTTGGGACAAGCGGGTTTGAAAGCCGGTCATCGCATGCGCGCCCACGCGAACGAACTGGTGCACACCCGACAGGCCACCCAGAAACGCCCAATCGCCCAGATGCACATGGCCGCCCAGCTGGGTGGCGTTGGCGATGGTGGTGTGGCTGCCCACCTGGCAATCGTGCGCGATGTGCACGTAGGCCATGATCCAGTTGTCGTCGCCCACACGGGTGAGGCCACCGTCCTGCACCGTGCCGGTGTTGATGGTGACGAACTCGCGGATGGTGTTGCCATCACCGATTGTCAGGCGCGTGGGCTCGCCCGCGTACTTCTTGTCCTGCGGCGCGGCGCCGATGCTGGCGAACTGGAAGATACGGTTGTCTCGGCCGATGGTGGTATGACCTTCGACAACGCAATGCGCGCCGATGCTGCTGCCCTCGCCGATGACCACTTGCGGCCCGATCACGGCATAGGGGCCGACGACCACATCAGCGGCCAACTCGGCCTGGCTATCGACCAGGGCGGTGGGGTGGATCTGGCTCATGCCCAGGGCTCCGTGCCTCAGGCGACCTTGCGCATGGTGCACATCAGCT
>JANLQZ010000119.1:0-4034 GCA_031368125.1 Betaproteobacteria bacterium | reverse complement strand
GGGCTGGCATCCGCCGGTTTGATCGTGGCTGCCTGCCTGGCGTGGGCGATCGACAACAACCTGACGCGCAAGGTGTCGTTGTCGGACGCAGGTTTCATCGCGATGACCAAAGGCCTCAGCGCCGGGGCAGTGAACCTGGCGCTGGCCCTTGGTGTCGGCGCTGCATTTCCACCGTGGCCGGTCGCCGCACAGGCCGCCATGCTGGGTTTTGCCAGTTACGGCGTGAGCCTGGTGTTGTTCGTGCTGGCGCTGCGGCATCTTGGCACGGCGCGCACCGGCGCCTATTTTTCGGTGGCGCCTTTTGCCGGGGCGCTGGTGTCGGTGCCGCTGCTGGGCGAACCGGTCACCGCAGCGCTGGCGGCAGGCGGCCTGCTGATGGCGATCGGCGTGGCGCTGCACCTGCACGAGCGGCATGCCCACGAACACGAGCACGCAGCCATTGAGCATGAGCACGAGCATGTGCACGCCGCCGACCCGCACCACATGCACGCGCACGAACCCCCGGTGCCGGACGGTGTGCGCCACCGGCATCCGCACCGCCACGCGCCGCTGCGCCACGACCACGCCCATTTCCCGGATGCCCACCATCGGCATGGGCATGACAATTGATTGCGCTGGCGAAGGCAGCGTTGGACCGATGACGCGCCGGTCCTTTTGGGTTGCGCGCTTCCCGGCCGCAAGCCGCTGCCGAGCGGCTTGCGTCAGCGTCGGATGAAATGTGGCGCAAGTACTTCGGTGTCGATCAATTGCCGGTCACCCGAGCAGGCAGGATTCAGGTGCGTTGTCGACGAGGCAGCGGCCTTGGTCGGTGACGGCCGAGGCAGTAGTGCCCGCTGGCCTTCCTGCGCGGGCGCGCTTGTCGCAATCAATCTGCCGCGCGATGCTCGGCCCGGACTTCCCAGGTCTCGTGCGGGCTGGCAAGGTTCTTCAGTGAAAGCGGTCCAAGCGGGTGTATCCGAACGTGACCACGGACCCGGCTTGCGGTCTCTGAAGCAAGCAAGATCTGGCCGCCGTTGGCGCGGTCTCCGAGTCGTCCGGCGAGGTTCGTCACCGGGCCGCTCGCAGTGAAGGTCCAGCGTTCGCCCGCCACGACCTTGAAGCGCGTGGCACCAACATCGCACTCGCCAGAGCTGATTCCGATGTTGATGGAAATCTGCGGGTCCCCGGCAACCGCTTCCCGGTTGGCGACGCGCGTTTGCTGCTGGATTGCCAGCGCCGCGCGTACCGCCGCAAGCGCATGCTCAGCGGGATGGCCGGCCTGGAAGATGATCATCAAACCGTCGCCCGCGGTCTCGTTGATGTCGCCGCCCTCGGCGCGAATCGATGCCAGAAAGAGCGAGAAATAACGTTCGACGAGCGCGTTGAGTGCCGCCCGAGGCAACTGTTCGCTAAGCCGGGAATATCCTTCGATGTCGAGAAACAGCACGCTCACGTCCTTCGGCTGTTTGGCCAGGGCCGGCGCCTCCGGGTTTGCTTCAATGGCACGACGGACCGCGTCTGGCACAAACCGGTCGAGACCGCGTTTCACGTGCTCCAGGAATACCACCCGATCCACGGCCTGCGACAGTTCGCGGTTGCGCGCTTCAAGGTCGGCGTAGGTCTGCGACAAGCGTCCGGCCGCGAAATTGAATCCCTCGGCCAGCGCACCGAATTCGTCAGTCGCATTGACCGGGACGCGTGTATCGAAACGGCCAGCACTCAGGTCGGCGGTCGCGATCTCCAGCGTCTCAAGGGGTTGGGTGATGGAGAGCGAGACGATCCAGGCCAGCCACGCTCCGCCCACCGTTGCGGAAACCGCAATCAGGAGCACCACGTAGGCGAGCCGGCCCAGCACCGGATCGGTGGTCAGATTGACGCCAGCCACCGTGGCGAAAGTCGTCAGAGCGACAGCGCCCAGCGGCAGGGCGCCGACGACCAGCCACAGGGCGACAAGTCGGTGCCAAACGCGAACCCTCCACAGCAGCCGATTTGTGGCAATGCTGGTGGTCGCCAAAAGCACCGACCAAACCCGCGTGCGGCAAAGGTGCTCGGCTGCGAAGAACGTGGTCGCCCCGGCGATCAGGCCGGCCAGCGCCGGACGCGAAACGAAGTGGGCGGTATGGCCGATCGGGATGTCGATCCCTCCAAACGTGGTGCGGGCAGCGACCGATGCCGAGACGAGAAGCCATCCAAAAAAAGAATATGCAGCCAGTGCAAGCGGCGCGTTCGCCACGCGCTGCACCGTCGCCGCCGGAATTTCGCGACTGCCGTTCAGCGCACCGGCGGTGCGCCGGCGCAACCATGCATAGACTGGCAAAAGGAAGACCATGGAAGCGGCGGTGGGCGCGAGAACGCCGATTGCCGCGGCCCATCGGACATAAGTCTGGGGATGGATTGCGTGTGTCGCCGGGATGTCCGGCAGCAGGTTGAGGAAGCTGTAGGCCAGCAGCAGGCCGAAGACCAACAGGTTGACGAGAAAGACCAGCGGTACCAGCCAGCCAGTCACCGTCAAGTCCGCACGGTCGGATCGGTCGCGTTTCAAGGGCGCTCCAAAGCGCGGCCCTGTCGGATCTTTCCGATGCGGTACCGGGACCACCGGTACCAGCGCGCAACCGGTTCGATGCCTCGTGCGCGCGACTTCACTTCTTCATCGGTTCGATCGTCATCACGGTGAAGGCCCCGTTGATCTTGTCGGCCGTGAACTGGACCTTGTCGCCAGCCTTGATCTTCTCCAGCATCGCCGGGTCCTTGACCTGGAACACCATGCTCATGGGTGGCATGTCCAGGTTCTTGATCTCGCCGTGTTTGAGCGTAATTTTTTTTGCGTCCAGATCGACCTTGCGCACTTCGGCCTCTGCCAGGGGCAGGGCTGCCTGTGCAAGAACGGCCGATGCGGTCAACAAGGCGAGCAGGGGGGGGAATACTTTCATGGAGATCCTCTTGGTGGTCTAGTTGAAACGGCGGGGTGACCGGTCGGTTGACGCGGACTGGCCCTGGTCTTGTCATTTGGCGGCGACCGTGATTTTTCCAACCATGCCGGATTGGTAGTGGCCGGCGATCAGGCAGGCGAAGTCGAAATTGCCGGGCCGGTTGAAGGTCCAGACAATTTCGCCGGTCTTGCCTGGTGGCACATGCGCCATGTAGGGCTCGCTGTGTTCCATCGTGGGGAACTTCACCATCAATGCGGCGTGTTCGTCGAGGTCCTTCTTGGTGCCAATCACGAATTCGTGCATCTGCTTGCCGTCGTTCCTGAGCACCAGCCTCAGGGTGTCGCCTTGCTTGAAGTCCATCTTTTCGGGCGAGAAACGCATCTTGTCGCTCATCGACACCGCAATGGTGCGGGTGACGACCTTGGGGTCGCCGGCGATTCCCCAAGGCGTTTGTTCCATCTTGACCGGGCCGGCCTTCTGGGCGTGCGCCTCGTCACCATGGGCGTAAGCGAGTGAGCCGGCGCCGGTGATCAAAGTGGCGAATAGGATCGAGGTTAGTTTTTTCATGGGTCTCATTGGTCAAAAAATAGGTGTGGTCAAGTTGACGAAACAGGGGCAAAAATCAGCGCGCCGTGGCGGCAATCGGTTTCATGTATTCAGGGTCTTTTCCTTTCGGCTAAGGATCAATGCCACCGGTTCGACGAAGGTGGGTCTTGGTGCTCGCGCATCGGAGTTTTGCATCGCGGTTTGGCTCAGTGATTTTTGTGTGCTCCGGAGCCCGGCTTGCGCACCTTGACTTCGACCGGCTTGGTCACGACTTGCCCGGTATCGGGGTTCTGCAGCCCGGTGACCAGCCCGTTGCCGGATTCCATTTCCGACTTGAAACGCGCCGGTTCAGGCAAGGCACCATTCCATTCGAAGGCCTGCGTGCCGGGTGGTTGCTTGAACCAGCCCGGGTCCTTGTAGTCGCCGCTCGCCTGCTCCCGGCGCACCTTGAGCATGCTGAACATGCCGCCCATCTCGACCGGGCCGTAGGGTCCGGTGCCGGTCATCATGGGTAGGGTCTGGTCGGGAATGGGCATCTGCATCTCGCCCATGTCGGCCATGCCGCGTTCGCCCATCACC
>JANLQZ010000846.1:0-2651 GCA_031368125.1 Betaproteobacteria bacterium | reverse complement strand
CGGCCGGCGCGAAGACTGGGGCACACGCAAGGCGTGGGGCCAGTCGGCCAGCAGTGGAAAAGGCGTTTCGGTGCGCCGGGTCTGGGACACCAGCATCAAGTACATGGGCAACCATTTCGGGGCCTCGTATGTGGAGCACTGCAAGTTCGCGCGAGCGATCCGGCAGGGATTGCCGCCCGAAGTCACACTCGAACAAGGCCTGCGCGCGGTGGCAACCGGCATCGCGGCGCACCGCAGCCTGGACACCAGGGCGGTCGTGTCCATGGCCGACGTGCTGCCGGCTGGCTGGTAGGAATCAGGAGATGTTATGACCTACACCCCCTATCCGTCACTCGCAGGGCGCAGCGTGTTCATCTCGGGCGGCTCGTCGGGGATCGGCGCCGAACTGGTGCGCGCATTTGTCGCCCAAGGCAGCCTGGTGGCATTTTGCGGAACCCGACCCGGCGGCGGCGACACGCTGATCGAGGAAGCAACCCGCGCCGGCCACCGCGCACCCTGGTACGAAGCCTGCGACGTACGTGACATTGCGGCGTTGCAGGCATTGCTCGGGCGCGCCGCCGCACGATGTGGTCCGATCCAGGTGCTGATCAACAACGCCGGGCGCGACGATCGGCACGCACTGGACGAGTTGACGCCCGAGTACTGGGACAACTGCCTGAACATCAACCTGCGCCATCAGGTGTTTGCCACGCAAACGGTGGCACGCCAGCTCAAGAGCGCCAAGCTCGGCGGCAGCATCATCAATATGGGCTCCATCAGCTGGATGCGCGGCCGCCCCAATCTGATCGGTTACACCAGCAGCAAGGCTGCCATCTTCGGCATGACGCGCAGTCTGGCACGCGAACTCGGAGACGCCGGTATCCGGGTCAACGCACTGGTGCCGGGCGCGATCGTGACCGAACGACAGACCGCGCTGTGGCGCGACCCGCAGGAAGACCAGAAGTTCATCGACCTGCAATGCCTCAAATTCCGCCTGGACGCCAGCCATGTGGCCCGCCCGACCCTGTTTCTGGCCAGCGACGACAGCGACGGGATCACGGGCCAGAACCTGATCGTGGACGCCGGTCTGGCCCAGGTTTCGGTCGCCGGCTGAACCGGGCCGTGCGCGTCTGCCAACGCACAGACGGAATGCGGCGCCCCCGGTAAAACCCTATTGACGCGATTGAACTTCGCGTTTAGCACTCTATCCAAGAGAGTGCTAATATCTTGGTGTTGATACCAGAAGGGATGTTATGACGATTCAAAAGGCTGGCGTTTCAGGCGCATTGGCAGTGGCGAACCCATGGGCCATGGTACCTGCACTGGGAAATCTGGATGCGTACATTTCAGTTGCCAACCGGTTGCCCATGCTCACGCTCGAACAGGAGCAGGAGTTCTCGCGCAAGTTCCGTAATGACAACGACCTTGAAGCAGCGGGGAAGTTAGTGCTCTCTCACTTGCGCCTCGTGGTTTCAGTTTCGCGCCAGTATCTGGGTTATGGGTTGCCCCACGGCGATCTGATCCAGGAAGGCAATATAGGTTTGATGAAGGCTGTCAAACGCTTCGACCCCGATCAGGGTGTGCGCCTGGTGAGTTATGCGCTGCACTGGATCAAGGCCGAAATTCACGAGTACATCCTGAAAAACTGGCGCATGGTCAAGGTGGCGACGACCAAGGCACAACGCAAGCTGTTTTTCAACCTGCGCTCGATGAAACAGCGCTACAAGTCGGATGATGCCGCGGCCGATGCCGGTACCCACCGCGACACCCTGAACGAGGGCCAGATCGACGCCATGGCGCGCGACCTGAACGTGAAACGCGAGGAAGTGATCGAAATGGAGACCCGGCTGTCGGGCGGCGACGTGTTGCTCGACCCCAGCCCATCGGACGATGGCGAGGACGCGTTCGGCCCGATTGCCTACCTCACCGATACGGCCCACGAGCCGACCGCCATGATCGAAGCACGGCAGCGGGATTACCTGGCCACGGATGGCATCGCGACCGCGTTGAACGCGCTGGACGAGCGCAGCCGGCGCATCGTCGAGGAGCGCTGGCTCAAAGTCAACGACGACAACTCGGGCGGCATGACGCTGCACGATCTGGCACAGGAATACGGCGTCAGCGCCGAGCGGATCCGCCAGATCGAAGCGGCGGCAATGAAAAAGATGAAGAAGGCCCTGGCCGTATACGCCTGACGCGGTACCGGCCTCGGGCCCGCCGCGCTCAGGAGCCTTGTTTCAGCAGTTCGCGAATGTCGCCCGCCAAGGCGGTCGCGCCGCTGCCATAACGCGTATACAGGCGCAACTGTCCTCGGGTGTCGTAGACGTAACTCCCGGCCGAATGGTCCATCGTGTAGCTGGTCGGCGTATTGCCCTCGACCTTTTTGTAATACACCTTGTAGTCCTTGGCCAAAGTCGCCAGTTGCTCGGGTGATGCGGCGCGCAGCGCGAAAAAGCTCGGGTCGAAGTTGGCCATGTAGGCCTTGAGCACCTCCGGTGTGTCGCGCTCGGGGTCGATGGTGATGAACAGTCCCTGCACCTTGGCACCCTCCGGCCCCAGCATCTTCCTGATTTCCGCCAGTTCGGCCATCGAGGCCGGGCAAACATCCGGGCACTGCGTGTAGCCGAAAAAGACCACGACGACCTTACCGGCGAAATCCTTGATGCTCGTGG
>JANLQZ010000116.1:0-9815 GCA_031368125.1 Betaproteobacteria bacterium | reverse complement strand
GTGACGGTGGTGGTCGCGGCCGGCAACGAAAACGGCCTGGCGGTCAATTCGCCGGCCAATTGCCCGGGTGTGATCGCGGTTGCGGGCGTGCGCCATGCCGGCACCAAAGTCGGTTATTCCAGCATCGGGCCCGAGGTAAGTATTGCGGCGCCGGCGGGCAACTGCGTCAATGAACCCCCGCTGCCCTGCCTCTATCCGCTGCTGACCACCACCAACGCCGGCACCACGGTGCCGGTGGTAGCGGACAACAGCTTCAGCGACGGCACGCCCGAGCGCGCGTCGCTGGGCACCAGCTTTTCGGCGCCTCTGGTCGCGGGCGCGGTGGGCCTGGTGCTGTCGGTCAATCCGGCGCTCACACCGGACCGCGTCAGGGCGGTGCTGCAGGCCAGCGCGCGCGCTTTTCCGAGCAGCGGCGGCGCCGCCGGCGTCGCGGCTTGCCACGCGCCCAATGGGTTGGAACAGCTCGAGTGTTATTGCACCAGCACGACCTGCGGCGCGGGCATGCTGGACGCCTTCGCTGCCGTGTCCCGGGCGCTCGACCCCGCTGCGTCGATTGCGGCGTCAACCACCACGCCCACCGCGGGCGACGCAGTGACGCTCGATGGCAGCGCTTCGCTGGCCTACGCCAACCGCGTGCTCACCAGCTACCAGTGGACCATCACCGCCGGCGCGTCGTTCGCCAGCTTCAGCGGTGCGACCAATCGCGCCGTCGCCACGCTCAACACCAGCTCGGCCGGCAGCGTTACCGTGCAACTCGCCATCACCGACAGCAACGGCGCGACCGCAACCAGCGCCGCGTCGATCACGGTCGCGCCGCCGGCTCCGCCAGCCGCTGCGACCGGTTCTTCAGGTGGTGGCGCGGTCGATCTGGCCTGGCTGATCGCATTGGCCGGCGCCATGGCTGCCGTGCGGCTCGTGCGTGGACTTGGCGGAGCGCGCGGCAAGCGGTCGAGGTAGGCCGCCGGCCTGCGTGGTTTTTTCCTGGGTGCGATGGCTGTCACGGCTGTGCACCTGCAGTACCGCTTCCACGACCGGTGTTGGCCTCTGCACTGCTTGCCGCAGCAAGGGGGAAGGCTTTCAGCGAGGTTGCGGAAGCGCTTGACTGCTTCGTCTTCGCACAGTGCCGTCCTGTGCCGCAGTTTTACAGACCCCCGACTCCAGGCTACCGGCACCCACTCAGCCGGACATCCATGCCAGCTCGAGCGAGCTTGCTGCCGCCTGCAGGCGCTGGTCCAGCGTCCACAGCCAGCTGCCGGATGTCAGCCGCACGGCGGCCAGCAAATGGGCATCCACGTAACCGATGCCCCTGCCGAACAGCGATTGGCGCGCAATGAATTCCAGCACCTCGGAATCCGTCGCGGCGGTGGCCATCGGAAGTTGACTCAGGGCTTCGAGCACCTGGGTGCGTTGCCGCAGATTTCCGAGCGCCAGTTCGCCCAGCACGAACGGATGGACCAGTACCGCGCACCGGCTCAGATGTCGGGCCAGGTGTGTATTGCCACGTTGCAAATGATCGACCCATACCGAGGTATCGACCAGGATCACGTATCGGCCCGGCGACGCGGTGGCGCCTTGAGTTGTGGCTCGGTGCCCCCCAGCAGGGCCAGGCGCCGCGCGCTCTCGCGCTCGATCAAGGCCCTGAGCGCTTCACGCACGAGCGCGGATTTCTCCTTCAGGCCGGTCATGCGTTGCGCCTGGTCCAGCAGTTGATCATCGAGTGCAAGCGTGGTGCGCATGGAACGCTCCGTGATGGATGAGCACACATGCTAGCATCATTCGATGATGATTCTTGTGCCAACCGACCTTGGGTCATTTCCGGAATGCGGTCGGTGGCCTGCTTGAGTGCAACGTCGATCCTTGTCCGATGCGCGAGGTGGCTGGCGGCGCCCCATGCCAGCCAGTCGAGGCTGAGCATGATGGTCACGTCCTTGAAGGCGTTTGGCGATGTCACGTGGCGACTCGCAGCAGTACTTGTTCCGCCGAATGCTGCTGGGGCTGGGACACGACCTCCATGCTCCAATGGAGCGGATCTGATCCATCGCAGAGCGGTAGCACAAAATAAGTAGGGTGGAGATGAGTTGTGCCCGGTGGATACCCAACTGGCAAAAGCTGAAACCAGCATTGTGGGGCTGGCACCCACGTAGACTTGGCGGACAAGAGGGCAGTCAGCGTCACTGCGAGTCGGTCGAGCCAGTCAAAAAGGTTGGCGAGAATGCGGCGTAGCAATCCGAAAAAGTCAGGGATTTGTGTTTGGCCGAAGGGCAACATCAAGATCGCTTGGGCCTCAAATGGTTGCCCCGCATCGGCAGCTCCTTGAAAAGTGATGCAATGCTGATTGTGGATAAGGAGCTGACGACCACCAACCTTGGGCTTGAAAGCGAGTTCCCACCAAGATCCATCATTGTCGAGCTCGGCAAGTAGGGCTGCTACCGGTGCCAACGCCGCGTCCGCAACGCGTCCTTTCAGAACGCCCATGCCGTCTATCGGCTTGGCGGGGTTCGGGCTGACGAAGCCCGTCGCTTGGATGATTGCACAGGCAATGTCATCAACGATTGAGTTCAGGTAAGTCAGCAGGTGATCGGCGTGGCACCCTGCATCAAGTCCAAGCGACATCTGCCTTGCGGACATTTCGCCCCGGTTGCATTGCTCTGCCAGTTCCAGCATCAGCGTATTGAGATGTTGCATGCTGAAGATGAACCGCTTGGCCGGCGTCAACTATCCGGACCGCCGCCGTCAAGGTAATTGTCGCCAACCAACCGCTGGCAGATTTCCCGGTGGTTCATCCCGATCTGGGGTTATGCGGTGATGTTGCTGTATGCCATGCGACGTGTGCACTGTCGCAATTGTGGCGTCAAGGTCGAGTCGGTTCCCTGGGCGATGGGCAAGCACAGCCTGACCAAGGTCTACATGTTGTACCTGGCGCACTGGGCGCGCAAGCTGTCGTGGAAGGACACGGCGCTGAGCTTTGGCACCACCTGGGATCAGGTCTGTCATGCGGTGGAGTATGTCGTGCAGTGGGGGCTCGAGCATCGCGAACTGGGGCCGCTGCGCGCCATCGGCGTGGACGAGATCCACATCGGGCAGAGCCACAAGTTCCTGACGCTGGTCTATCAGATAGAGGCAAATTGCACCCGGCTGCTGTGGGTGGGCAAGAATCGCACGATGCACAGCTTCGAGAAGTTCTTCGCCCTCATTGGCCAGGAGTTGGCCGGCAGAATCGAGTTCGTCTGCTCGGACATGTGGCGACCCTATCTGGAGGTCATCGCCCGGAACTGCCCGCGGGCGTTGAACATCCTGGACCGCTTCCACATGGTGGCCAAGCTCAACATGGCGCTTGACGAGGTGCGCGCCGGCGAGGCCCGGCGCATGCTTCGCGAGGGCTACGAGCCGGTGCTCAAGAAGAAGCGCTGGTGCCTGCTCAAGCGACCGCAGAACCTGACGGACAAGCAGCGCCTGAGTCTGCGTGAGTTGCTGGGCTACAACTTGAAAAGCGTGCGGGCGTACCTGCTCAAGGAAGAGTTCCAGCTGTTCTGGCAATACGACTCACCGGCTTGGGCCGCCAAGTTTCTCGACGCCTGGTGCACCCGGGCAATGCGATCGCGCATCGAACCGGTGAAAAGGTTCGCCCGCGCCATACGCATGCACCGCGAACTGCTGCTCAACTATTTCAGGGCCAAAAAGCAGTTCTCCAGCGGCGTCATCGAGGGGCTCAACAACAAAGCCAAAGTCACTATGAGAAAAGCGTACGGCTATCGGACCTTCCGGATCGCCGAACTCTCTCTGTATCACGTGCTCGGCAGGTTACCAGAGCCAAAACTCGCCCACAAATTCTTCTGACGAAGCGAAATTCCTATTCCCCGTTAACAATCGTAGCTGTATAGATTGAACTATGCCCGACAACTCGATGAGCATGTAGGGAATAGCCAGCCTTACGGCCAATGCGTCCTACACTCGCTATTGCCCATTGTAAATTGTGGTCAACTCGCGGTTAAAGTTGTCCCCGATAAAAAGATTGATACCGTTGGCTACCAATGCACCGATATTCGCCGTCGCCAGGCTGGACATGGTGATGGGTGCGGTGGTCGCCGTGGCGAGGAGATTGACACTGGTGCTATCAAAGCCTGTGCCGCCGCTCCTGAAATAATGGAGAGAGCGCGACTTGGCGCCCGGGGTTGCCGTCGGCAGTGTCCAGGTGACAGTCGTGGTGCCACCCGCATTGGCGAAAGCGGTCAATGCGGTTTTACTCGGTGCAGTGATTGCGGCGAATGAGGCCACTGTCAATTCGGAGTTCAAATAAGGGCGTTTGCCTGCATTGCTGGTGTAGGTGGCCAGCAGCAAATCGTCGCTCATCGCATTCGCTGCGGCCGTCGCGTTATCGTGATAGATTTTGATCGTGTAAAGCGTGTTGTCAGCAAGCGCAACTATCGCGTTATCAGCAAGCGGATACTGATTATGGCCAAAGGTATTCAAGGAAGGTGTGCTGACACCGGTGTAGGCAGTTGGTGCGGCAGATGTCGCGCGCATGCTATTGCCGGTTCCATCATCGACATATAGCGCCCCGGCCACTGGCAAACCCGCGCCGGTGACGATCGCGTAATAACCTGCACCGGCGGGTGGGGTGACGTTGATCGAAGCCAACCCGGCGACGCTGGGGGTTTTTATTTCGGCGGTCAAACCGGTGTCGATATAATTGGTCTGCTGCACGTTGTTGATAAACACATCCTGTAGCCGCGCAAAACTAATCACGTCGGCTGACGCGATACGCCCATTCCCCGCCATTTTCCACGCAGTACTTATTTTATTCAGACTGAATTCAAAATTCCCAATAATATTGCCGCCTGAAATGGCAGAGAAATTGACTTTGGCTGTGGTCGGCGCGTTGACTGGGAGCATGGAGCCGGGCACCAGCGCGATATTCGTGAATTTAACGCCGACCAGGGTCGGGTCGGAAGTGATTTCAGATAAAAACGCGGCGGTGTTAGCCCCGTCAAAAAGGAAAGTGGTATCGAATAGAGCGAGCAGGGCCGCATCATTGAAGGCTGGCAGCGACGTGGCAAATTTGGCGCTGAAAGCGTCAAACCCGGCAACAATTTGCTGCAATTCGGTCAGTCCGGTACCTACACCCGTTGCGCCAACGGCAACTATGGCATCTGTGGTGCTGGCAATGTTATCGGTGGTCGTTTGGTTGCTGATGATATTGGTGATGGTCGCCGTGCCAGCAACGATATCGACGCGCAACACATCGAGAGCGGCATCCAGCCCGGTATGATCGGCGGCAAACGAGGAACGCAGCAAGTCGATCGAAGCAGCTACCCCGCCGCCTGGGACGGCATTTAGAACATCCTGTATCCGCGCTTGCAAAGCGGTCTCCTGAGCCGTCAATTCGGCTGCTGTTAACGTGCTGAAATTACCGGAAGCAAAATAAGTGCTGGCGATTTGTCCGGCCACATTCGCCACGATTAAATCGGTGAGCGGGGTAATGTTAATGTTGCCATTGACATCGGTCGAGACGGCCGCCGAGTGCAGGCTGTAGCTGGTGCCACCCACTGTGCCGCTGGCATTTAGCATAAACGGTGCAACCATGCCGCTCACGTCTACGGTGTATTTACCGTCGGCGGCGATGGTCACAGTCCTAGTCAATGGTACGGACCCAGCGCTGCCTTTGACGGTGACCGTGCCGATAATTGGCCCGCCAGCGGCGGCGGTGCCGCTGAGGGTGGGAATCGGCGTCACGGCGGTGCTACCGCCTCCGCATCCAGTAGCGCCAAGCAAAAGAACGGCCAGAAAAGCCGCATAAATTTTTGGCAGTGTGCTTTTTAGCGTATTCATAATTGTTTCCTGTCAATAAAGAGAGTCCACCCCATGCAGATTTCGCTCAGATGGTAACCGATAGGATGGATAGGCATCGCCATCAGCCGCCGGGCGCAGGGCAGCGAACGGACGCAGACCATCGCTTGCCAGGCTCAGACTGCGGCCTTGCAGGACCAGGGTGATGCTGCGCGCCTCGATGATCGGCTCGGGTCCGAGCAGCAGCGGCGCGGCCGGCAGGGCACGCACCTGCGGATCGAGCCAGGGCAGGGGCTGGTCGAGCATTTCCCCTGTGGAGGGAGCACCTTCACCGCTCTGCCTCGGGCTGCGAAAGAAGGCAAAACCAGCCTCGTCGGATTGCGGACTTCCGCGATCTCGCGTCTTGCCTCATCCAGCTGGCCCAGCGCCGCCAAACTGGCGGCCAGCAATCAGCGGCCGCCGAGGAAGCCCGGGCTGAATTGAACCGAGCGCCGAGCGTGGGCGACCGCTTGCTGGTGCCGCCCTGCGATGAACGCTGCGAGCGCCAACAGTGAAAACCACATGCCGTCCCGGATGTATGGATAGATCGTGCTGGGGATGCCATCGCGCAGTGGCCGCTACCGGATGGCCGGCGGCGGCGCTCCCGGGCAAGGTAATGCGCCGCTGCAGGGCCGTCGCCGTGGCGCTGGGAGTAGCTGATCCCCCCCAAAGGCGGATGCGTTGGCCCGCGCGCCCTGAGAAGCTGCACCACCCCAGATTCTCGATGCCCAGCGCATGCAAACCAACGCTTGCCAGACCGGGAGGGCGCACTGCGATGGCGCCCCGGTCCACTACGCGCACCACCGACCCGAGCAGACCACCCTGTACCGCCTGGTGCAGCAACACGCCCAGAGTTTCTTTGCTCAGACCGAAGAGGCCGCCGGTGCCAGGCTGCCGCAATTCGTGCGTGACGAGTTCGACGCCTTCCTGGAGTGCGGCATCCTGGCCCACGGGTTCCTGAGGCTGCGCTGCGGAGATTGCGGGCACGACAAGCTGCCGGCCAACAGCCGTAAGCGGCGCGGGTTCTGCCCGTCATGCGGTGCCCGGCGCACGTCCCAGACGGCCGCCCACCTGGTCGAGCACGTGATCCCGCGCGTGCCGGTGCGCCAGTGGGTGCTCTCGCTGCCGATCCCGCTGCGCGTGCTGCTGGCCGCGCAGCCCGAGCTGGTCACACTGGTGCTACAGGTGGTGCAGCGCGTGGTTGCGCGCCGTCTGCTGAATGGCGTTGGGCTCAAAGGCGACGAAGGCCACGGCGGCGCCGTCACGCTGATCCAGCGCTTCGGATCAGCCGCCAACTTGAACATCCACCTGCACTGCCTGGTGCTGGACGGCGTGTACCGGTGCGGCGGCGATGGCGTGCCGGTGTTCGTCGAAGCCGGTGCGCCCACCGACGACGAACTGCACGCGCTGCTGCAGACGGTCATCACCCGGCTGATGAAGATGCTCACGCGCCGGCGCGTGCTGATCGAGGAGATGGGGCAGACCTACCTGGCTGACCCCAACGCTGACGGGGACGAAGCGCGTACGCTGCGGCCACTGCACGCGGCGGCGGTTACCTACCGCATTGCCTTCGGGCCGCGCGCCGGGCAGAAGATGCTCACCTTGCGAGGCGCGATGCCGCGCGAGACCACAGCACGCCAGCCTCTTTGCGCCGATATCGACGGCTTCAGTCTGCACGCCGGCGTGCGGGTCGAAGCACACGACCGTAAGCGACTGGAGCAACTGTGCCGCTACATCACCTGGCCTGCGCTTTCCGACGAGCGGGTACAGCTCAATGCCGCCGGGCAGGTGGAGCTCAAGCTCAAGACACCATGGTGCGACGGGACCACGCACCTGGTGATGAGCCCGCTGGAGTTCATGCAGCGGCTGGCGGCGCTGGTGCCGCGGCCCAGGCTGCACCTGATCCGCTTCCAGGGCGTGCTGACCCCGAATGCCAAGCTGCGCTCGCTGGTGGTGCCGCATGGGCCGCCCGCGGACAAGGAGCCGGCCACCGAAGCTGCCGCCGAGTGCGAGAACGAGACTGCCCGGGCTCGGCCCGGACGCATCAGCTGGGCACGGCTACTCAAGCGGGTGTTTGACATCGACATGCAGCGCTGCCCGAACTGTGGCGCCGGGGAGCTCAAGATCATCGCCGCCATCCTGGAGCGGGCGGTGATCGAGAAGATCCTTGCTCACCTGGGGCTGGACCCGCAGCCGCCGCCCAACGGCCGGGCGCGCGAGCCGGGGCTGCACTTCGCTGCCTGAGCCGCTTGCGCCGTCGGATACCTGTCGCCACGGGCTGCGGCCACCCTGCAGCCGGGGTGGCGCTGCGCGCTGTGTCGGCAAGCCATGGCCAACATACGCGCCAACCCTGAGACCCAAGTCCAATCCTGCGCGCCGGGAACGGCCAAAGACCTTCCAACCCGGCAGCCGCGAGCCTCCAGACGCCCAGACGCCCAGACGCCCGGATTCCACGCTGAATCCGCCCAGACTTGCGTACTTCGGCCCTCTGCGGGCTCGGCCAGGAGCCTTCTCGGGCCCTTTCTTGGGCCGTCCGATGGCGTTTGAAATTCCTGTTCCCTTCCCCTATTCCCTCGATGGCGAGCAGGCCCAAAAGGGGTAGGCGCGATCTACCGACCATTCCATATGGGTCGCTGTGGTCTATGTCCTCGTCGGCGCCGTTTGCGGGCCAAGCGCGGAAACATGTTGATGACGCCGACCAAAATTGCGAATCAATCACGGCAGACGTGGAACTGCCCGCGGTGACAACAACTGTTTGTCAAGCGAAATGCGGCGGGCGGGAATTCCAGCCCGAAAGGTGGCATCGAGTCTCCGTAACGCGTTAGCCGCCCGCAGACCAACCGATCATCGTTACCGGCATCTTGCCTCGCACGGACGCACGCGTAGCCGGAGCAGACATTGATGGCGGATGGCTTGCTTATCGCGATAGCACGACGGATTGGCACGATCCAACTATGGTCTTTGACACCATCAAATTTCGATGGTACTCTGCACCACAAATGAAAGCCATCAGGCTGTTCCACGACAAGGCTTCACTACCCGATGGCTCGATTGTCGAGATGACCATTTGGCGGCTCCCCGCGGCCCACCCAGAGCGGCTGCACGGACTGAAGTACAGCCTGTACTACGGTCGAGCGGGCGAGCGCATTGTGGGTTACGACAACGAGCGCGGAAAGGGTGACCACAAGCATATTGAAGGACGAGAAGTTCGATACCGATTCGTGTCGGTAGAGCAACTTGTTGCGGACTTCTTGGCAGATGTCGAGCGAAACCGCAGACACGAATCGAAGCAACGGGAGTAACGCTATGACGAAGAAAATTCAAGTGCATGTCGATGGCCTGGCGGCGATGGGCAACCGCTTTGTCGATGCCTGGCATCGCGCGCAAGGCGGCGAATCGGTTGACGAAGCGCATGTGACCTTCCTCAGCTTCCAGGCGATGACAGAGACCCTGTCCCCACGCAGACTGGAGTTGTTGCGGCATGTGCGACAGCACGGCGCAGCGAGTGTGCGTGACCTGGCCGCCTCGTTGGGCCGGGATTACAAGAATGTGCACCAGGACGTGAGCGCCCTTGCGGCTGGCGGACTCCTTCTGCGGGATGGGCGCCGATTGACCGCTCCTTGGAACGAAGTGCAGGCCAGTATCAATCTGATTCCGGCTTGATACCTTTCGTGCTTCACTGAACGGCCGGGTGCTGATCGGCTGGAGCCCACATGTCACAGCGCCGTAGCGGGCCAGTTCGATATTGGGCCGTCACCGTTGCCGGCCGATGTTCACTCATTCAATCATGTGCAGAAACATGGGCGGAAAAACAAAACGGGCCGCAAAGGCCCGTGTTCATTAGATTCCTGGCGGAAGCTGTGGGATTCGAACCCACGGAGGACTCACATCCTCGCCGGTTTTCAAGACCGGTGCCTTCAACCGCTCGGCCAAGCTTCCAGAGTGGCGATTTTAGCCGGCGCCCCAGATGCCGGTGGCGGCGCCGAACG
>JANLQZ010000328.1:0-2079 GCA_031368125.1 Betaproteobacteria bacterium | reverse complement strand
TCCGGCCACTGGTGGCCAAGACCTTCGCACTGGCGCAGATTGCCGAAGCGCAACGCGAATTTCTGCAAAAGAAACACGTGGGCAACTTCGTGCTGGTGCCGCCGCCGGTGCACGGCTGAGCCATGGGATCATTTCGCGGCGGGCAAGATCAAGGGCCTGGCCGTGTCCGGGCGCAACCGCCAGGTCGCGGCTCCCGGAGTGCTCACCTTCGCCGAAGTCGGTTATCCCGTGTTCGACGCGTCGTTCTATTTCGGGGTCGTCGCGCCCAAGGGCACACCCACGGACATCACTGCCCGCTTCGCGCGCGACATGAGCCGCGTCATCAACACCAGCGAGTTCAAGAGCAAGTACCTGCAGCCGCTGGGATTCGAGGCCGTGGGCGACACGCCGGAGCAGTTCGCGGCCTTCCTCAAGGCCGATCGTGAACTCGGTGCGCAAAAGGTCAAGGTCTCGGGCGCCAAGCTCGAGTAAATTGACTGACCAGGCTGGAGTGGTGCGCGATCCGGCGGCCGGCGACCCGCACCACGCCCCACAACCGACATCACAAGGAACCCCATGAGCAAGAAAACCGCCCTGCGCTCAGATATCGCGTGGAGCACACCCGAGGCGATCGGGGTGCATGGCTACGATCTGTGCAACGACCTGATGGGCGAGGTCAATTTCGGCGACATGGCCTTCCTGGAGGTGACCGGTCGCCTGCCGGATGCCCGCGAGTCGCGCCTGTTCAACGCGATCCTGGTCACGCTGGTGGAACACGGCATCGTGCCGTCCACGCTGGCGGCCCGCATGACCTACGCCGGCGCGCCCGAGGCGATGCAGGCCGCCGTGGCGGCCGGGTTGCTGGGGCTGGGCAGCGTGTTCGTGGGCTCGACCGAAGGCTCGGCGCGCATGCTGGCGGCCGCGCTGCCGAGGGCCGCCGATGGTCAGACTGGCGACGCTGCGGCGTCGCTGCCCGAACTGGCACGGGCGATCGTGCAGGACACCGCGAACAGAAGAAGACCATTCCCGGCCTGGGCCACCCGATCCACAAGCCACACGACCCGCGCACGTTGCGCCTGTTTGCGATCGCGCGCGAGACCGGCTTTCACGGCCGTTATGTGGAACTGATGCAGTGCGTCGCCGACGCTGCCGCGACGGCCTTCGGCAAGGCGCTGCCGGTCAATGCCACCGGCGCCATCGGCGCGTTGTGCTGCGAAATGGACCTGTCGTGGAAGGTCTCGCACGGCCTGGGCGTGATGGCGCGCGCGGTCGGGCTGGTCGGCCATGTGCTGGAGGAGGCCCGGCAACCGATGGCGATGGAGCTGTGGCACCGCGCCGAAGACGAGGCGTCCTCGCATGCGCGCGGCAAGCTGCGCAAGCAGGGAGACTGAGGCCGTGCAGGGCGATCCGGTGCGGCCGCATGCGGCGCTGCTGACGCCGCTCGAAGTTCTTCGCCTGTACCCACCGCACGATGGCACGGTCGCGTCCATGCTGCGTAGCCGCGTGGCCGTGGCGGGCGCGCGCGAGTTCCTGCTGTACCAGGGCCGCTCGTGGACTTATGCGCAGGTGGAGGACGAAGTGGGCCGCACCGCGGCGGTGCTGGCGGCCCGCGGCGTGTTACCCGGCGCGCGGGTGGCCGTGATGTCGCACAACCACCCCAGCAGCGTGTTCGTGTTGTGTGCGCTGGCGCGCCTGGGCGCCACCATGGTGCCGGTCAATCCCGACTATGGGGTGGAAGAGGCAAGTTATGTATTGGCCCATGCCGAGGTCTGCGGCGTGATCGCCTCGCCCGGCGCGTTGCCGACGGTGCGTGCCGCGTGCGCCGAAATGCCCGTCATGCCATGGCTGATGCTCAACGAGGCCGGCGCCAGCCCGCCGGGAACCCCGGCGTCGCCGGTGCTGTCACAGCAGGCGCAGTCGTTTTGCGGCCCGGTACCGCAGCCAGTGGCCGATCCGGACGCCACCTGCGTCTTCATCTACACCTCGGGCACCACCGGTTTTCCCAAAGGCGTGATGCACAGCCAGCGCAACCTGCTGACGGCCGGCGAGGGTTTTGTAGCACGCATGTACCTGCAGCCCGAGGACCGGCTGCTGTGCGTG
>JANLQZ010000801.1:0-1994 GCA_031368125.1 Betaproteobacteria bacterium | reverse complement strand
GGCCTGCGGCTCGGGTGGCATGTTCGTGCAGAGCAGCCACTTCATCGAGCACGAAGGGCAGGACACCATGAAACGTGTCACCTTCTACGGCCAGGAAAAAACCGCCACCACCATCCGCCTGGCCAAGATGAACCTGGCCGTGCACGGGCTGGAGGGCGACATCCGCGAGGCCAACTCCTTCTACGACGACGTGCACCGCCTGCAGGATGGCCGCGCCTTGTGGGGCAACTGCGACTTTGTGATGGCCAACCCACCGTTCAACGTGGACATGGTCGATGCCGAGCGTGTCAAGGACGACCGCCGCCTGCCCTTCGGCCTGCCCGGCGTGAACAAGGACAAACGCGTCTCCAACGGCAACTACCTGTGGATCTCGTACTTCTACAGCTACCTTTCGCCCAAGGGCCGCGCCGGCTTCGTGATGTCGTCCCAGGCCAGCAGCGCCGGCCATGGCGAAAAGGAAGTGCGGCGCAAACTGGTTGAAACCGGCGACGTGGACGTGATGGTCGCCATCCGCTCCAACTTTTTCTACACCCGCACCGTGCCCTGCGAGCTTTGGCACTTCGACCGCGCCAAGCCGGCCGGACGCAAAGACCAGGTGCTGATGCTCGACGCCCGCAATATTTACCGGAAGGTGACGCGCAAGATTTACGATTTTTCACCGGAGCAGCAGGCCAACTTGGCCGCCATCGTCTGGCTTTATCGCGGGCAGCAGGAACGGTTTCTGGGGCTGGTGCAGGACTATGTTGTCCGGCTTGGCGCCGAGGCGAGCGCCATCGCCCCCACGCTGACCAGTTTCGAAACCTTGTTGACGGCCAGCCGTGCGCCGCTGGCCGCATTCACCGAGAGCGTGGGTGACCTGGAAGCATTGCCCAGGGAAAAACGGCAGTCCGTCGCCGCTGCTCTTGCCGAGTGGACGGACGCCGCCAACGCCTATGCGGCCGATCGCGCCGCCCTGGTGGCCGGGCTGGCAACGTTCTGCAAAAGTCTGGCCAAGGCGCCGCCGCGGACCAACGATGCCCAGCGCCAGACCCGGCAAAGCTTCGACCCGCTGGCCGATGCCGCACGCGGCATCATCAAGCAGATCGACCTGCTCTACAAACTCGCCGCCCGCACCGCGCAACTGGCGCAGGAGCTGGCCACTGACAATGCCGCCACCGAGTACCTTGATCGCCGCGCTACCAGCAAACTCATCAAGCAACTCGACGAGGAACGCAAGTCTGCCGTGGAGCAACTCAAGGCCACAGCCTACCTGCACCGCCAGATCGCCTGGCTGCAGGACCGCTTTCCCAAAGCCGAAATGCAGGATGTGCCCGGCCTATGCAAGGTCGTGACCCGCGCCGAGATAGCAGCCGCCGACTGGAGCCTCACGCCAGGGCGCTTTGTAGGTGTCGCTCCGGCGGAAGTGGATGAGGACTTCGACTTCGAGCAGACCCTGCGCGACATCCACGTCGAACTGGCCGATTTGAATCGTGAGGCGGTGGACCTTGCGGTGAAGATACAGGCGAATTTTGAGGAGCTGGGAGTATGACCATGCCCACGTTCACGCATGCAGCGCGGCGTACTCTCGCACCGTCGGAATACGTTGGGGCAACTCGCTGCCCACAGGCCGAACCGCCTCCCAGCCAAGGCAAGCCAACCATACGGCACGCGGGATGGGTTTTTCACCGTCGCGGTAATAGATCAGCATGCGCCGCGAAATGCCCAAGGCAAGCGCTGCCTGCTCCAGCGTAAGCCCCGTCTCATGCAGCCAGTTCCAGATACGCTCATGCCCAATGCCGCCGGCCTGCTCAATGGCCAAGTTGCGCAAGTTGTCGGCACCCAGATCGAGTTCATCCTGAATCCAGTCAACCGACCGCCCCCCAACACCGACCTTGGCCTTGGCAAAAAGGGCTGCGTCCTTCAATGCCCGCAGCGCTCGGGTAGACGCAATCCAAGGGCGCAAGTCCACCTCAAAACTTTGGCCATCGGCGTAGATCAGGTGCAGCTTTCCATCC
>JANLQZ010000795.1:0-1741 GCA_031368125.1 Betaproteobacteria bacterium | reverse complement strand
CGGCCGGCTCCAGGATCTCGAACACGATCAGGATCGCATCGCCGATGAACTGCAGGATCTCGCCGCCGCGCGCGGCAGCGGCGGCGGCGCAGTACTCGAAGTAGTCGTTGAGCAGGCGCAGCAATTCGTCGGTGGGCAACGACTCGCTCAAGGCGGTGAAGCCGCGCAGGTCCGAGTACCAGAACGCGGCGCGGATCTGTTCGCCGTCGCCGCGTTTCACCTGCCCATGCAGGATCCGTTCGCCGATGCGGTGGCCCACGAAGGTGTCGAGCAAGCCCAACGCGGTGCGCCGCAAGGTGAGGATCTCGAACAGCGGCGCCAGCAGGTTCGCCAGCGCGACCAGGCGCAGCAGGTCGGACGGGCTGAAACCCTGCGCGGCCGTGGTGGCGAGCGTGATCGCGTTGCTGGTGCCGGACCCGAACACCATCGGCAGCGCAACATAGTCCGTCATACCTTCGGAGCGCACCTCCTGCAACAGCGCGTGCTCGTCGTCCTGGGCTTCGGTGTCGAGGCGCTGGCGAAACATCTGCCGGTGCTCGTCCACGAACTGCATCGGGCTGCCCACGTAGGCATCGGTTTCCTGCACGCCGTGGCGCCCGTGCGCCAGTTGCGCGCCGGTGGACCGATTCCAGATCACGCCCAGGGCCAGCAGTTGCGGGTGCAGGGTGCGGCTCGAAATCCGGACCCGGTCGATATGGGCGCCTGCGGCGTCGAGTTGTGCCATCAGCGCGTTCAGCAGCACGGCCGGATCCCTGAGCAGGCGGCCCTCGGTCAGCAACCACACGCCGACCGGCTCCAGCGACCAGCCGTCGGCTGGTCCGAACATCGGCGTCAGCGCTGTGGCGGCCGAAGCATCCGATGCAGTTGCGCCCGGAGTGTCGTGCGGCACGGTCCTCAACTCCACAGGTCGACGGCGGCGTCGTGCAGCGCCGCGCGCAGGATGTCCGAGCCGGTGACGAAACCGGTGACGAGGCCATGCTCATCGACCACGGGCAGACCCGGCAGATGCGCTTCCAGCAGCGCGGTGGCAACATGGCGCAGGTCGGTGTCGGCATGAACGCTCGACACCGGCGTGTGCATCACGGCCACAATCGGCTCCCCGAGCAGGGCGTCCCAGTCGTGCTGGTTGCCGTGGCGCAGCGGCAGTCGGTCGAAACCCGTCACAGCGGCACGGGTCACCAGTCCGACCAGGATTCCACCCGCGCCAACGACCGGCGCCTGGCCGATGCCATGCTGGTCCAGCAGCGCCCAGGCCTCGCCCACGGTGGCGGTCTGCGCCAGCGTGAACACCGCACGCTGCATGATGCTGCTGACGGCCGCTTCGCTCCAGCGCTGGCGCGCCGGATGCCGGGTTTGTTGATACGCCGCCAGCGCGGCACGGCGCTGTTCCGCCGGTGGCCGAGCCTGCGACGCGAGGGCTTCGCGCAGGGCGCCGTCGCTGCCATCGCGAGCGGCCGGCTCGATCGCACGCGCACGGTCCACCGCATGCACCGGCCGCACCTGGCGCAATTCTTCGAGCGTCCCGCGAAACAGGCGTCCCGATGCGCCGTAGACAGAGAACATGCTTGGCCCTCCAGCCGTTCTGGCCCACTATAGCGCCGCACCGGTCGGCGTGCCCGCGACCCTCAGGCCGGGTCGGATAGGAACATGGCCTGCAGGTCGTTGAGGAAATCAAATCCGCGCGTGGTCGGCCGCACGCGGGACAAGTCGCGTTCGATCAGGCCCTTGCGCTCGGCCTCGA
>JANLQZ010000748.1:0-3319 GCA_031368125.1 Betaproteobacteria bacterium | reverse complement strand
CCACCAGCACAGTTTGCGCGAGACGCGCCCGGGCCACCGCCGTCGCCGATTCAGCCAGGGCCAGTTGGGCCCGGGCCTGGGCGACATCCGTGCCGTAGTCCCCGGCCGCCTGCGCCTGTGCCCTGGCGCCGGCCAACTGGGCCAGCGCCACATCACGCGCACGCCGCGCGTCGTCCAGGCGCGAGGCGCTCAGAAAACCCTGGTCGACCAGTTGCTGCACGCGCACGAACTCGGCCTGGCTCGCATCGACCGCTGCCTGGGCCTGCGCCTGGCCGGCCAGCACCGCACTGCGACCGGTACTGCGCAGGCCGGCCAGTCGCGCCGCCGCCTGCTGTTGCGCCGCCGACGCCTGCGCCAGCGCGGCGCGCAATTCTTCCGATTCCAGCCGCACCAGGGGTGCGTCCTTGCGCACTACCGCGCCTTCGGAAACCAGCACCTCGGCCACGCGCGCCGTCAGGGTGCTGCCGATATCGACCCGCGACAACGCGGCGACGCGGGCCGAAAACTGCAGTGTGCGTACCAATGGCGCCGACCGCAGTTGCATCGCCTCGACCCTCGGCGCACGCAGGGCCCACCAGCCGCCGGCCGCGCTCGCCAGCACCAGTGCCAAAACCGCGATCCAGATCCAGCGTCTAGGGATGCCCGGCATGGTGGCTGGCCCGGCCTGCTACTGGCTACCGAACAGGTCGGAATCGCTCTTCGGGGGTGTCACACCCAGATGGCGGTAGGCAGCCAGCGTGGCAATGCGTCCGCGCGGGGTGCGCTGCAGATAACCTTGCTGTATCAGGTAGGGCTCGATCACGTCTTCGATCGTCTCGCGCTCCTCGCCAATGCTGGCGGCAATATTGTCCAGGCCGACCGGCCCGCCGTCGAACCGGTGGATCACCGCTTCGAGCAGCTTGCGGTCCATCACGTCGAAGCCCTGCGGGTCCACGTCGAGCATCACCAACGCCAGGTTGGCGATCGCCAGCGTGATCTGGCCATTGCCCCTGACGTCGGCATAGTCGCGCACGCGGCGCAGCAGCCGGTTGGCGATGCGCGGCGTGCCACGCGAGCGCCGGGCGATCTCGAAGCCGCCCTCGTCGTCCATCGGCACGCTGAGCAGGCCGGCACTGCGCCGCACGATGCGGGCGAGCTCGGCCGCGGTATAGAACTCCAGCCGCGCCACGATGCCGAAACGGTCGCGCAGCGGGTTGGTCAACATGCCGGCCCGCGTGGTGGCGCCGACCAGTGTGAACGGCTGCAGGTCGAGCTTGATCGAGCGCGCCGCCGGCCCTTCGCCGATCATGATGTCAATCTTGTAGTCTTCCAACGCCGGGTAGAGGATTTCCTCCACCACCGGCGACAACCGGTGGATCTCGTCGATGAACAGGACGTCGTTCTTTTCGAGGTTGGTCAGCAGGGCCGCGAGGTCCTTGGGCTTTTCGAGCACCGGCCCGCTGGTCTGGCGCAGGTTGACCCCCAGTTCATGCGCGATGATGTGCGACAAGGTGGTCTTGCCCAGGCCCGGCGGCCCGAACAGCAGCACGTGGTCGAGCGCCTCGTCGCGCATCCTCGCTGCGCCGATGAAGATCTCGAGTTGTTCGCGAATCTTCACCTGGCCCACATAGTCGTCCAGGAGCTTGGGCCGCAGCGCCCTCTCGACCGCTTCTTCGTTGGGCGAAGCCGGCGTGCCCGACACCACGCGCTTGCCCGGCACCGGCGCAAAATCGTCGGTCTGGATGCTCACACTCGGTGCTGCACGGGGGCGGTGGACGGCATGGTGCCGACTATAGCCTGCGCTGCGAGCGGGCCTCAAGTACGGACGCGGGAATGCCGATAAGGACCCAAGCGCGGCCTCTCCCGTCCGGGACACCGGGACTGCGCCGACGATCGACATCCTTCCGACCGAGTCCGCGCGCCATGAGATATCCCACTGCCACCCTGCCCCACCGTGCCTGGCGATGTGCCGTTGTCAGCGGCACGGCGCTGGCCTGCCTGATGGCATGGCTGCTGATGGCAACACGCCCGGCCGCCGCGCAGGACCATGGCGCAGCGGCGCACGGGCCGGCGACCGCGGCCAGGAAGCCGGCTTCGCCCGCGTCGATGGCCAGGGAAATCGGCGAACAGGTGCGCGACGCCGTGGACGCTGGCGACGCCACCAGGAAACGCCTGACCCTGACGGTCAGCGGCAAGGACAAAAAACTCGTTGCACTGGCCGAAGCGCCCGCCGCGCCCAAGGCGATGGCGGCGCTGGCACCAGCTGCCGCCGCGCCGCATGGCCCGGTCGCCGCCCCGATCCACATGCCCCCGGGTGCGATCGCGAACCCGATGGCGAGTCGCCAATATATCCGCGCCAAAGCGGCGGCCTTGACCGGCCACACTGCCCCCGAGACCGTCGAGGCACACGCCACCGGCGACGTGCATTGGACCTACGACGGCGCCAGCGGTCCACAGGCCTGGGGCCAGCTCAAACCCGACTTCAACCTGTGTGCGATCGGCCGGCGCCAGTCGCCGATCCATATCGAGGAATCCGGCACGCTGCGCGGACCGGCGGAACCGATCCGGTTCAACTACCCGCCCAGCAGTGCCAGCGTGGTCAACAACGGCCACACGATACAGGTGGACGTGGTGGGCGACAACTCCATCACGGTACGCGGCTCCGAATTCAAACTGCTGCAGTTCCACTTTCACCACCCGAGCGAGGAGCGGGTCAACTTCCAGAGTTTTGCCATGGTGGCGCATCTGGTGCACCGCAATGCCGAAGGCCAACTGGCCGTCGTGGCGGTGCTGCTGGAGCCAGGCGCAGCCAACCCGATGATCAACAAGGTCTGGACCTACATGCCACTGGATGCGGGCGACCGGGTGCGCATGCCTACCGGCATCGTCGACATGGCCGAACTGCTCCCGAAAGATCAGCGTTATTACCAGTTCATGGGCTCCCTCACCACGCCGCCCTGCTCCGAAGGCGTGTTGTGGATGGTGCTCAAACAACCGGTCACGGTCAGCCGCGAACAACTCAGGATGTTCGCACAGCTGTTTCCGAACAATGCCCGGCCGGTTCAGGCGGTCAACGGCCGGGCGGTGCGCGACGCGCAATAACCGGGCTCGCGGGCGGCGTGCCGGGTCAGGCCCTGGACAGCGCCTTCAGCGCGAGCTTGATGCCCTCGCTCACACCGACGGCGGCCGGCAAGGCCTTGAGCGACAGCGCCGCCTCCTTGTCGCTGTAGCCCAGCGCCACCAGGGCCTGCAGGATGTCGGCCTGTGCATCACTGGCCACGCTGGCCGGGTGCCCGATGTCGGCCCCGAGTTTGCCCTTGAGTTCGAGCAGCAGGCGCTC
>JANLQZ010000739.1:0-3358 GCA_031368125.1 Betaproteobacteria bacterium | reverse complement strand
CAGCGCCTGCTGGCCATCGACACCGTAGGACTGCCATTGCCGCTCGGTGTTGTCGTTGGAGCGCACGAAACCCGGGGCGATGCAGTTGACCGTGATGTCCCACGCGCCGAGTTCATGCCCGAGCTGGCGCGTCAGGCTGATCAGCGCGGCTTTGGCGGCCGCATAAGCCTGGATGCCGGTCAGGCTGATCGTAAGCCCGGCGCCGCTGGAAATATTGACGATGCGCCCGGCGCGCGCGGCCTTCATTCCCGGCGCCACCGCCTGGCTGAGGTAGAACGCGCCGCTGACATTGACCGCGAAAATCGCGTTCCACTCCTGTGGCGTGACGGTCTCGAGCGGCCGGCCCACCTGGCCCAACACGCCGCCGGCGTTGTTCACGAGGACGTCGACCCGGCCATGGGAACGACAAACTTCCCCGACCAGCGCGTGCACTGCATCGGCTTGCGTGATGTCGACCACCCGGCCGTCGCAGCGGCCGCCGGCGTCAACACACAGGTCCACGGTTTGCTGCAACTCGTGCGCGACGATGTCGAGCGCCCACACATGCGCTCCGCGTTCGGCCAGCGCCAGGCTGGTCGCGCGCCCGAAACCATGTGCCGCGCCGGTCACGATCGCGGTCTTGCCGGCAAAGTCAATCTGCATGGCGCGGCGTACGTGGACTGCGTCGCTTCCGACTTGGCGCCATGGTGTGGCGCCGGTCGCGCGTCATGCGGATGGCGGTGCGGCGCTGCATTGGTCGATCAGGATCTGCAGGGTTTTGATGGCCATCGGTCGCCGCCCGTCCTCGATATCGTGGATGAGCTGGACCAGGCAGGTAATCGCGGGTGTCGCCACGCCGGCCGCGGCTCCGAGTTCGGCAATCACACCGATCTGCGGATCGACCTCGGTCTTGCGCTTGCGCACCGCCAGGTCCCGGTAGATGCCGGTGTGGGTCTTGGCGGTGTGGCGGTTGAATTCGGCCAGCGCCGCAATCGACGCGCGCGCCCCGGCATCCGGCGCGCCAGGCGCGAAACAGGCCGGATCGAAACCATTGAACCCGACCGGCGCCACCCCGCCGGCTGCGGCAACCGCCATCACCTCGCGCGCCAGCCGGTCGAACACCACAAAACGCCGCGGGTCGCGGAAGTTCTCGCTCATCGAATCGGTGGTCAGCGCGGTGGCGAACAACATGGCGCCATAGGCCAGCTTGCCCCAGAGGTAACCCCAGATGTTGTCGGTCAGCACCGCGTCGGGCTCGAACAACGCGAGGTCGCGGTGCATCTGCCGGGTCCGGTCCCGCACCAACCCATCGATCTCGCCGACCACGACCGCGCCACGGTTGCCGAACAGGATCTCGCCCGGACCGAGCCAGTCCGCGCCGAAATTGACGAAACACCCCATGGTGCGCTCGGCGCCGACCACACGCGCAATCGCCAGTTCGTTGAGGCCGTTCTGCGCCGACAGCACATAACCGCCGGGCGCCAGGTGCGGCGCGAGCTGGTCCAGCGCCGCTTCGGTTGCCTGCGCCTTCACAGCCAGCACGACCACCTCGAACCGGCCCTCCAGTTCCGCCGGCGTCGACGTCGGAACGACCTGGCGGAATTGCTCCACCGGGCCGGAGATCTGCAGCCCCGCCGTGCGGCAGGCCAACACGTGTTCGGGAACGATGTCGACCATCTGCACCGGCAGCCCGGCCCGGGCCCAGTAAGCACCGAGCACACCACCGATCGCGCCGGCGCCCCATATCAGGATCGGCTGGCGGCTCACCGGTGAACCTCCGTGCTTCGCGCTGCGGTGCCATGCGCCTTGGGAGCGGCCCGGCGGCCCACTGGTGTACCTTCGCTCTGCGAGTTGCGGTGAGAGCTTGCTTGGGGGCGGCCCGGCGCGGCGCTCATGTTCAGGCCGGCCCCATGGAGTGCAATTCGCGGTGCGTCGCGACCGTCAGCTCGCCCGCGGTGTCGATCCAGCCGCGGTACATGCCCAGAGTGTTGAACGGCGCCACCGGATCGCCGCTTGCCCCCAGGGCCACCATGCCCGCGCCGATGCCGTGGCTGGCCAGGGTATCGAAGACCAGTGTTTTCGCGGCGTCTTCGAGGCCCTGGCCCGCATAAACGATACGTGCGGCCAGGTCGTAGGCCGCGACCCGGCGGATGAAGATTTCACCCTGCCCGGTGCACGAGACGGCGCACACCCCGTCTTTCGCATAGGTGCCGGCCCCGATGATCGGGCTGTCGCCGACACGGCCACAGGGCTTGTTGTTGAAGCCACCGGTCGACGTGGCCGCAGCCAGGTGGCCACGGACGTCGCGTGCGACCGCACCCACGGTGCCGTGTTTCTCGGCTTCGGACGCCGGCACGAAGGCGCCGCTGGCCGCGCGCTGCTGCAGCAGCCTGAGCGCGTCGACCCGGCGCTGGGTGGTGAAGTAGTCCGGCGCAACCATGACCAGCCCTTGGCGTGCGGCGAAATCGTCCGCGGCAGCACCGGCCAGCAGCACCGCCCGGCCGCTGTCGAGCACGGCGCGCGCGGCCAGCACTGGATTGCGCGTGCGCCGGACCATACACACGGCACCGGCGGCGAGCGACGCGCCGTCCATGATCGATGCGTCCAGTTCGTGTTCCGCCGCCTCGGTCAGCGCGGCCCCGTGACCGGCGTTGAAATGGGGGCTGTCTTCCATCACCACCACCGTCGCCTGAACCGCGTCGAGTGCGGGGCCACCGGCACGCAGGATGCGCCAGCCCGCGCGCAGCGCCTCGGCCAAGTGCGCGCGGCTCTCAGCCCAGTCGGCTTCGCTCAACAGCGCGCGCTCGAGGGTTCCGCAACCCCCGTGCAGTCCGAGCGCGATACCGGACATGGCCTCAGCGGACGGGCTTGATGTTCATCGCCAGCGTGTCCTCGTCGACGCGCGCCTTGATCGTGACCTTGTCCTTCTGCATCGCCCAGGCCGAGCCGACGGCCACGATCGGCAGGCGCTGGCGGTCTTTTTCCAGCAGGGCGTTCGCGTCTTCGAGAAACTTGCGGCGCTTGGCCACATCCATCTCGACCGCGGCGTCCTGCAGCAGTTTGTCCATGACCGGGTTCTTGTAGCCGAGCACGTTGAAGGCCCCCATCTTCTTGTCCTTGTCGTTCGAATGGGCGAGTGACGACAGCGTGTAATGCGCCTCGCCGGTCAACGTGCCCCAGCCCGACATCGACATCGAGTATTCGCCGCGTGTACGCGCGGGAAAGAACACTGCCGCCGGTTGCGCATTCGCCTGCGCATCGATGCCGATGGCCGCCAGCATCTGGGCAATCGAGGTCCCGACCTGCCGGTCACCCGGCAGGCGGTCCTGCGTGAACGAGAACTGCAGCTTGAAGCCGTTCGGGTAACCGGCCTCGGCCA
>JANLQZ010000729.1:0-1830 GCA_031368125.1 Betaproteobacteria bacterium | reverse complement strand
TGCGCCAACAACGTGTCGGTGCCGGTGGGCAGGATCGTCTACACCCAGTGGCTCAACGAGCGTGGCGGCATCGAGGCCGACCTGACCATCACGCGCGAGGCGGCCGACCGCTTCCTGATCGTCACCGCCGCTGCCACCCACACGCGCGACTTCACCTGGCTGCAGCGCCACATACCCGACGACGCGTGCGCGGTGGCGGTCGACGTAAGTTCGGGCATGGCGGTGCTGGGCCTGATGGGCCCGCGTTCGCGCGAACTGCTCGCCACCCTGACCGACGCCGACCTGTCGAACGCGGCGTTCCCGTTCGGCAGCTCGCAGTTGATCGACCTGGCCTACGCGCGCGTGCGCGCCAGCCGCATCACCTACGTGGGCGAACTCGGCTGGGAGTTGTACATTCCGACCGAATTCGCGCCCGCCGTGTTCGACGCGATCCTGGCCCAGGGAGCTGCCTTCGGCCTGCGCCTGGCCGGTTACCACGCGCTGAATTCGCTGCGCATGGAAAAGGCCTACCGACACTGGGGCCACGACATCAGCGACGAAGACACCCCGCTGCAGGGTGGCCTGGCGTTCGCGGTTGCCTGGTCCAAACCGGGCGGCTTCATCGGCCGCGAGGCCTTGCTGCGACAGAAGGAGCAGGGCATGACGCGCCGCCTGGTGCAGTTCGCGCTGCACGACCCGCTGCCGCTGCTCTACCACAACGAGCCGATCTGGCGCAACGGCGTGATCGCCGGGCGCATCTCGTCGGGCATGTTCGGCCACACGCTGGGCAAGTCGCTGGGCATGGGGTACGTGTCCAACACCGATGGGCTGGCCGACCGCGATTTCATCCTCGACGCGCACTACGAGATCGAGGTGGCAGGCGTGCGCTTCCCGGCCAGCGCATCCCTGAGCGGCCCCTACGACCCGGCCAGCCTGCGCGTCAAGGATGTTGCCGGCGACCAGACCCGGCCGGCGCCGCTGCTCTAGCACTGTACGGAACCACCAGGCCATGGCGATCCAACCCTTGCTGCAACTGCCGCCGGACGAATCCGTGGTGGCTGGCCACGAGCCGCAAAACATCGACCCCGAGGCGGCCATCGGCGAACAACTGCGCGAACTGCGCCAGGTCAAGAACCTCACGTTGCGCGAGGTGTCCGAAAGGGCCGGCATCTCGGTCAGTTACCTGAGCCAGCTCGAACGCAACCAGTCGCGCCTGCCGATCGGCGTGCTCAAGAAGATCAGCGACGCGCTGGGCGTGCACATGAACTGGTTTTTCCAGCGCACCGGCGACGGCGACGCGGCCGAGCGCGACGTGGTGGTGCGCGCAGCCAACCGCCGGCGCATGTCCTTCACCGGCCTGGGCATCACGGAGGAGCTGTTGTCGCCCAACCTCAGCGGCCCGCTCGAACTGCTGGTCAGCACCATCGAGGCCGGCGCCGACAGCGAGGACTACAGCCACGACGGTGCCGAGGCCGGGCTGGTACTGTCCGGCACCCTCGACCTGTGGGTCGCCGGGCGTTATTTCAGGCTGCTCGAAGGCGACAGTTTCTCGTTCAGGAGCACCGAGGTCCACCGCTGCGCCAACCCGACCGAAAGCCCGACCAAGGTGTTGTGGGTGATCACGCCGCCGCATTACTGATTACTGAAATGCAACACGCGCCAACCGGGAGCAGGTGCATCGGGCAGGCATCACTGGCCGCATTCGGCCCGTTGCGGTCGTTGGTTTGCCCTGGTAGCGGCTCGCCACCTTGGTTGGCAGGGCCGCGGGCCGGCAGTGACTGTGCTCCGGGTCACGCGCGAGCGACTGCTCCTGGTGTGCCGGCGCCGCTGCGTCAACGACCTGGCTGGCGC
>JANLQZ010000727.1:0-3844 GCA_031368125.1 Betaproteobacteria bacterium | reverse complement strand
CGCCACGATCATGACCGACTCCATGAGCGTGAAAGACTCGGGTGACACGAAACCCTGGAAAGAGGCGAACAACGCGCCACTGACGCCGCCGAACGAAGCGCCCATGCCAAACGCCAGCAGCTTGAGGTTGCGGGTGTTGATCCCCATCGCCTTGGCCGCGATCTCGTCCTCGCGAATCGCCATCCAGGCCCGCCCGACCCGCGACAGGGCCAGGCGATGGCTCAGCACGATGCTGAACAGGACGAGCACCAGGAACAGGTAGTAGTACATCGCTACAGACGTCAACTGGAAGCCGCCAAAGCTGAAGGTCTTGCCCATAGTGACGCCGAACAGGCTGAACGGGTCGATCCCGCTAAGGCCCTTGGGACCGTTGGTGATATTGACCGGATGGTCGAGGTTGTTGAGGAACACCCGAATAATTTCACCAAAGCCGAGGGTCACGATGGCCAGATAGTCGCCGCGCAACTTGAGCGTGGGCGCGCCCAGCAACACGCCGAAAAACGCTGCGGTACCCGCCGCCAGCGGAATGACCAGCCAGATCGACGTATGCAGGCCCTGCGGAAACATGGACGCGATCATCGGGAACGTCTGGGTCAGGTGCGGCGAGGCGAGCAGCGCGTACATGTACGCACCGACGGCAAAGAAAGCGACATATCCCAGATCGAGCAGGCCGGCATAACCCACCACAATGTTCAGCCCGATCGCCAGCAACACATAAAGCAGGGCGGTGTCCGCGATGCGCACCCAGGCGTTGCCAAACACCTGCAAGCCGATCGGCAACAGGATCAGGGCCAGCCCGGCGATGAAGTACAGGACGGTCTTATTGTTTCTCATGTCGTTTCTCCTCACGCCCGATCCGCCACGCGCTCACCCAGCAAGCCGGAAGGCCGCAAGGTCAGGATGACGATCAACACGATGAACGCAAATATTTCGGAGTAGTGGCTGCCCAGCACACCGCCCGTGAGTACACCGATGTAGCCCGAGCCCAGTGCTTCGATCAGGCCGAGCAATACCCCTCCAACGACCGCGCCGGCAAGATTGCCGATACCCCCAAACACCGCCGCGGTAAAGGCCTTGAGGCCCGGCAGGAAACCCATGGCGTGTTGCACGGTGCCGTATTTCATGGCGAGCATGATGCCGGCGATCGCGGCCAGCACCGCCCCGATCACAAAGGTGGCCGATATCACGACATCCGGCTTGACGCCCATCAGGCCAGCGACGCGCGGGTTTTCTGCAGTGGCACGCATCGCCCGGCCCAGCGACGTGTAGTTGACCAGCCACACCAGCGCCACGAGCAGGATCACCGTAAGCGACAGGATCAGCAAGTCGGTAGGTGATATCACGGCGCCGGCAATCTCGAACGGCGTGGTCGGCAGCAGATTCGGAAACGGCTTGGGGTTCGGCTTCCACATGATCATGGCCACCGTCTGCAGCAGCAGCGACATGCCGATGGCAGTGATCAACGGGGCCAGCCTGGGGGAGTTGCGCAACGGCCGGTAGGCAATCTTCTCGATGCTGAAATTCAGCACTGCTGCCACTACGCACGCAGCCAGCGTGGCAACAATCAGCACCACCCATCCGGGCATTCCGGGAAAGGCCGGCTGCAAGATGCCAGCGACAGTCCAGGCCGTGAGCGCGCCGAACATCAACACCTCTCCATGCGCGAAGTTGATCAGTTGGATGATGCCGTACACCATGGTGTAGCCGAGTGCCACCAGGGCGTAAACACTACCCAGCACCAGACCGTTGATGATCTGCTGGAGAAATATGTCCATAAGTTGGCGCTCCGATGGTTTGCAGGTTTTTTTGCATTCGGTCCTCGCGCTTGTGGCGCAAAGCCGTGCCGGACAAATAGACGCAGTCGATTCCCGGACATGCTCCGGGAGGCGTTTTGCTCGCTCCGATTCTACTGACGGGCGACCACGATGCCGTCTCGACAAGGGGTGGGTTTACCCTTGAATCCCATGCCGTGAATTAAGGCTGCGATGCGCCGCGCGCATCATCAGGAACGGTTCTGATTACGGCTCTTGAGATCCCGAAGTTTCTCGGCGATCCTGATCTCCAGCCCGCGCTCGACCGGGCGGTACAACTCGACCGCCGCCATGGCATCGGGCCAATAACGCGCTCCGGCAGCAAAGCCATCTTCCTCGTCGTGGGCATACCGATATCCCCGGCCATGGTCGAGGTCCTTCAGCAATTGGGTCGGTGCATTGCGCAAGTGCATCGGCACCGGGCGTGTGCCCTCCCGCCGGACAAGTGCCCGGACCTCGTTGAATGCCTTGTAGACCGCATTCGATTTGGGCGCCATCGCGAGATATACGACACATTGCGCCAGCGCCAGTTCGCCTTCGGGGGTACCCAGTCGCTCATAGACCTCGGCCGCATCGAGCGCCATGCGCAGTGCACGCGGGTCGGCCAGGCCGATATCCTCGCTGGCCATGCGCAACAGGCGCCGTGCAAGGTAACGGGGGTCGGCGCCGCCGTCGAGCATGCGCGCGAACCAATACAGCGCGGCGTCCGGGTCCGAGCCGCGAACCGACTTGTGCAACGCGCTGATGGAGTCAAAAAACTGGTCGCCGCCTTTGTCGTATCGGCGCATGCGCTCACCGAGCACCTTGAGCAACCACGCGTCTGTGATCTCGGCGTGCTGCTCCGCCGCCGCGGCCACGGAGAGCGTTTCCAGGGTATTGAGCAAGCGCCTCGCGTCACCATCGGCATAACCAACGAGTCGGTCCCTGGCCGCCTGTTGCAACGGCGGAACAGCGCCGGTGGCGATGGCCTTGGCCATGATCTGCTCGAGGTCTTTTTCGGACAGGGCCTGAAGCACGTAAACTGCCGCGCGGGACAACAGCGCCGAGTTGACCTCGAACGAAGGGTTCTCGGTGGTTGCACCGATAAAGGTGAACAAGCCGCTTTCGACGTGCGGCAGGAACGCGTCCTGCTGGCTTTTGTTGAACCGGTGAACTTCGTCGACAAACACGATCGTTTGCCTGCCCTGCATGGCCAGCACCGATGCCTGCTCGACCGCCTCGCGAATCTCCTTGACACCACCCAGGACCGCACTGATCGTGATGAAGCCGGCATCGAAGGCGTCGGCCATCAGGCGCGCGATCGTGGTCTTGCCCGTGCCCGGCGGCCCCCACAAGATGCAACTGTGTGGCCGGCGCGACTCGAACGCCACGCGCAGCGCCTGGCCATCACCAACGAGGTGATGCTGCCCGATCACCTCGCTCAGGTTGCTGGGCCGCAACCGCTCTGCCAAAGGCACATGCGGCAACTGCTTCGGCATGTCTACCGGCATTACTGGCGGATCAGGTCCGCACCGGGTGGGGGCTTGAATACGAACGTTCCCGCAGGCAGTGACGGATTGACCTCCACATGGCCGAATGTCAGCATCGACCGCTGCCCGAAGTTGTCCAGAATTTCGAGCGCGGCCAGAGTCGCCGTCGCGCTGCCGGCCCGAAAACCGACCCGCACGTTCTGCAGTTGGCCGTCTTTGGTCTTTGGCGTAGCGACAACCCACTCCAGTCCATCCTTGTTCGGCGCCGCCTGGAGCGAGAATTCCTCCTGCACCAACCGCAGGTCGGGCGCGGCGGCGATCAGGGCCGCCGGCGTGGCGCCAAGCGCCTGCGCCTGTTTGCGCGCCGTCACCTGGTTCAGGTCCGCATCGAACAGCCACAAGGTCTGGCCGTCCGCGACGATCGTCTGGTCAAAGGGTTTGCGGTAAACAAAACGAAAACGGTTCGGCCGTGAAAACTCGAAGGTGCCACTGGACGTCTTGGTGCGCGCCGACTGGCCCTCTCGTGCCGGAGCCGTGACGACCTGTGTGAAGTCGGCCCGGCCG
>JANLQZ010000716.1:0-3304 GCA_031368125.1 Betaproteobacteria bacterium | reverse complement strand
CTGCCGTTGCTGCTGGCGTTGGTGCTGTTTCTGTGGACACCGCCGCACTTCTGGAGCCTGGCGATTGCCAACCAGGCCGACTATGCCGCCGCCGGCGTGCCGATGTTGCCGGTCGTGGTGGGGACCGCGCGCGCCGCGCGCCTCGTGTTCTGGAGCACGCTGGTGCTGGTGCTGGTGTCGCTGCTGCCGGCGTTGTTTGGCGCCGGGCCGGTCTATCTCGCCGGCGCGCTGGCCGGCGGACTGGTGTTCCTGCGCAAGGCATGGGCGCTGGCGCTGGCGCCGGGGCGCAAGACCGCGATGGGCGCGTTCCTTGCCTCGCTGGTGCAACTCAGCCTGGTGCTCTGCGCGGCGAGCCTCGACGCGGTGTTGCGCTGACGGGTCATGCCTGCCGCCTGGTCGCGCGCATGCCCACTGCCGGCGCTGCTGGCGGCGCTGCTGTTCGCCCTGGCAACACCGGTGTTTGGCGATGGCACCGACGCCACCGGGCCGGCGCTCGACGCCACCGCTGCGCTGCGTGCCAGCCAGTCGGTGATCGGCAAGCCGATACGCGACCACACGCTGCAGGACGTCGAGGGGCGGCCGGTGCGCCTGTCGAGTTACCGCGGCAAGCCGCTGCTGGTGAGCTTCGTCTACACCGGCTGTTTCCAGGTCTGCCCGACCAGCACCCGCGCCCTGCTCGAGGCGGTGCAGGCGATGCGCGGTGGCTTCGATGTGAATCAGTTCAACCTGGTCAGCATCGGCTTCAACCAGCCGGCCGATTCGCCCCAGGCCATGAAGGCCTTCGCGGCGCAGCAGCACATCAGCCACCCGAACTGGAGCTTCCTGAGCCCGCACGCAGCGATCGTGGGCGAGCTGACGCGCGACTTCGGTTTTGTGTTCGAGCCGACGCAGGCCGGCTTCGACCACCTGCTGCAGGTCAGCATCGTCGACGCCCAGGGGCGCATCGCGGCCCAGGTCTACGGGGAGGACTTCAGCGCCGAGCGGCTCGGCGAGCCGCTGCGCCAGTTGTTGCGCAACCAGCCGCTGCCACCGCAGCCCAGCCTGTCCGACATCGTCGAGCGCGTGCGCGTGTTGTGTTCGGTTTACAACCCGGAAACCGGCAGGTACCAGATCAGTTATGCGCTGGCGTTCGAAGTCGCCGGCGGCATCACCTTCGCGCTGGCCATGCTCTGGTTCTTCGCGCTCGAGTGGCGCGACCGGCGGCGCCTGCGCGCAAGCCAGCGCGCGGCGGCGATGGCCGCGCCGGCGCGCGCCCCGCAGGCGCTGCATTGACTCCCGGCCCGGCCATGCATGCGACTGCAGCCGCCCCGAGAGCTGGCCAGGCCCTGTGGCGCCGGGCGGAACACGCCCTCGACGCCATGAGCGGCGCCGGGCTCAACCCGTTGCGCCACCTGGGGTCGCTCGGTTTTCTTTGTTTCTGGTTGCTGGCGACCAGCGGCATCGTTTTGTATGCCGTACTCGACACGTCGGCCCAGGGCGCCTACCGGTCGATCGAGGAACTGTCGCGCCAGCCCTGGTACCTGGGCGGCTGGTTGCGCGGGCTGCACCGTTATGCCGCCGACGCGCTGGTGCTGTGCACGCTCGCGCATCTGGCGCGCGAGTGGCTCTGGGGCCACCACCACGGCTTTCGCCGCTTTTCGTGGCTGACCGGGGTCGGGCTGCTGCCGCTCATCTTCGTGTGCGCCATCGGCGGCTTCTGGCTCAACTGGGACCAGCTCGGCCAGTTCTCGGCCATCGCCAGCGCCGAACTGCTCGACCAGCTGCCGCTGTTCGCGTCGCCGCTGACGCGCAATTTCCTCAGCGTGGCCAGCGTCGGCGACCGGCTGTTCTCGCTGTTCGTATTCATCCACCTGGGCGTGCCGCTGCTGCTGGTGTTTGGCCTGTGGTTCCATGTCCAGCGCATCACCCGGGCCGCGGTGTTTCCTCCGCGGCGCCTGGCGGTCACGATGTCGGTGGCGCTGCTCGCACTGGCAATGGTCCTGCCGGTGACGGGGCAGGGTGCGGCCGACCTCGCGCATGCACCCGCGACGCTGCAGCTGGACTGGTGGTTGTTGTTCGTCCACCCGCTGATGTACGCCACTTCGGCCGGCGCGGTGTGGGTGTTGCTTGGCGCTGCGTTGCTGCTGCTGCTCTCGCTGCCGTGGCTGTCACGCCAGGCCGCGCCGGCGGTGGCCAGCGTGGACCCGGCCAACTGCAATGGTTGCCGGCGCTGCTTCGAGGATTGCCCATACGCGGCGATCACGATGGTGGCGCATCCCAACGGCCGGCTGTCGAAACAGCTGGCCCAGGTCAATTCCGACCTGTGCGCGAGTTGTGGCATTTGTGTCGGCTCCTGCCCGTCGTCGACGCCGTTTCGCGGCGTGGAAGAACTGCGCACCGGCATCGACATGCCGCAACTGCCGCTGGACCGGCTGCGCCGGCAGCTGCAGCACCAGCTCGCCGCGCTGCGCGGGCAAGACCGGATCGTGGTGATCGGCTGCGAGCACGGGGCGCGCGTGGCGTCCCTGGACGCGACCGACGTGACCAGCATGCGCCTGGTCTGCACCGCCATGTTGCCGCCTTCGTTCATCGAGTACGCGTTGCGCTTCGGCGCCACCGGCGTGCTGGTGACGGGTTGTCGCGCGGGCGGGTGCGAGTTCCGCAGCGGCCCGCAGCTGGTGCAGCAGCGCCTCCTCGGCCAGCGCGAGCCGCACCTGCGCGCAACGGTGCCGCGCGAGTGCTTCGAGATGGTCTGGGCCGACGCCGGCGACGAGGCCGCGCTGTTGCGCGGGCTTCAGGCGCTGCGGCAACGCACCGGCAAGTCCCTGCCCGCCGACTCCGCGGAGGTCGAACATGGATAGGGTCGCGACCCGGCAGACGCCGCTGGCCTGGGCCGGCCAGTTGCTGTTGTATGGCGTGTTCGCGCTGGTGATCGGTGTGTTCTCGCGCTGGCCCGAATACCGCCACCTCGCACCCGACCAGGCGCTGGTCAAGCTCAGTTTCACCCACGCGGCCAAACGTGTCGCCGAGTGCCGCAAGCTCGGCCCGGAAGAACTGGCCAAATTGCCGCCCAACATGCGCGCGCCGATGCAATGCGAGCGTGAACGCGCGCCGGTGCGGGTCGAGGTCGATATCGACGGGGTGAGTGCATTTCGCCATGTGGCCGCGCCGTCGGGCCTGTCGCGGGACGGCGCCTCGTCGGTCTACCAGCGCCTGAACGTGGCCGCCGGTACCCATCGCATCGCGGTGCGGCTCAAGGACAGCGGCGGCGCGGGCGGCTTCGACTACCAGCGCGAAGGCACCGTCACGCTGGCGCCGGCCCAGA
>JANLQZ010000080.1:0-3531 GCA_031368125.1 Betaproteobacteria bacterium | reverse complement strand
ACGGTGCCGTTTTCCTTCAGGAATGCGGGTTTGAGTTTTGCCATGTCCTCGATCGAGCAGTTGGGTCGGAAGTGCTCGTCGATCTCGAACGCGACGTCGCCCTTGCGCGTCTTCTGCATGATCGGCAGGATCTGCGCCTTGAAGTAGCCGGCCTTGGTCGCGCGTTCGGCCCGGTTGTGGCTCTGCAGCGCCAACTGGTCCTGGTCGGTGCGCGTGATGCCCCATTTGGCCGCGATGTTCTCGGCCGTGATGCCCATGTGGATGTTGTGAAACGGGTCGTGCAGGGCGCCCATCATCATGTCGATCAGCTTGGTGTCGCCCATGCGAACGCCCCAGCGGCTGCCCAGGCTGGCATAAGGGGCGCGGCTCATGTTCTCGGCGCCGCCGCCGATCGCGACGTCGGCGTCGCCCAGCGCGATCGCCTGGGCCGCCGACACGATGGCCTGCAGCCCAGAGCCGCACAGGCGGTTGACGTTGAACGCCGGCGTGCCCTCGCCACAACCCCCGTTGATGGCGGCCACCCTTGACAGGTACATGTCCTTGGGTTCGGTGTTGACCACGTGGCCAAACACCACATGGCCCACGTCTTCACCCGACACGTTGGCCCGCTTGAGCGACTCGCGAACCACCTGGGCTGCCAGCTCGGTTGGCGCGATGTCCTTGAGGCCGCCACCAAATGTGCCAATGGCGGTACGTACTGCGCTGACGACAACAACTTCTCGGCTCATGGAATTTCCTTCTGGGATCGGTGAATGGGAACCGTAGTTTGACGCAAATAAGTTTCTGCCAGCTTACTCGCTGAAAAATCTGACGTGTGCCCAACGGCAGCCGATGGCCAAGATCGGTTCGGGCTGGGCTGGGCGTGGCGAGCCGAGGCGTGGCTCGAGCCGGTCGAAGCGCGACCGGATCAAGGCTTTGATCGCCAGGGCGCACTGGTGCGCGGCCCAGCATCGCCGGGCCGCAGGCCGGCATTCGGTCAGGCGGCGACGACGATCGGAAAGATGGCGCGCAATCCGTCGGCGACCGGCGCAAACGCCACGGTCACGGCGGCACGGTCCGTGTCATCGCGCAAGTTGCGCCATACGAAATCGCGCGCATTGTGCGGGTCCCCCAGCACGTACAACTGGGTCGTGAGCAGCGCTCGCGCGCCGAGTTTGACCTTGACATGGATGTGCGGCGTGCGCCCGCCGTACGCGACCGGTCGTATGGTGCGAAAGCGGTATTGGCCATCGGCCGCCAGCGCGACCTTGCCAAAGCCCTGGAACGCCTGGTCGGCGCGATTGCCGTCGCCCGGATGGTGGTAATGCCCGTCTTCGTCGCATTGCCATATCTCGACTTGCGCGCCGCGCAACGGCCTGCCGTCCAGATCGGTCACCACGCCTTCGACCCATACCGGCTGACCGCGTCCGTAGACCAGCGTCCCGTTGCGCAGCAGGTCGAAGTCGTCGTCCCTTGGCAGCGTCACCGGGTAGAAAGGTCCCTCGGTCTGGGCCGGCGTGACACGCCGGGGAGCCTGTGGCTGGGCGCGCGGCCCGAGCCACAACGCGGGTGCCGCGACCAGCGCGGCGGCGAGGGCGCGCCGGCCATGGTTCGGTGTCGGTGCAGGGTGTCGATGGGGCATGGGTCACCTCGTCAGTTGACTGTCTGAGCGAGTGGGCGGGCCGAAGTTCCGCGCCGGCACGGCGCGCAGTTGCTGGTCCGCCGGTGTCGAGTTCGGTCGGGCGCGCGCTGAAACAAATCGACATGTTCCGATACCGCCGCGCAAGCTCTTCTGATCGACGGTACGCCACCATTGGAACCCTGTACAACCACTTCCTACAAGGAAATCACCATGAAACCCTGGATCAAACGCACACTGATCGGCTTGTTCGGCGCAAGTATCGTTGTCGGTGGCCTGAGCGCCTGCGGCTACCGCCACCACCAACACGGCATGGCCATCAGCGAGGAGGACTCGGCCAGGTTCAAGCAGAAGATGGTCGAGCGCGTGGCCAAGGAACTCGAACTCAACGAGCAGCAAAAGCAGCGGCTGGCCACCCTGGGCGACCGTATGCGCGAGCAGCGCCTGGCACTGGTGGGCAAGACGACCGACCCGCGCGCCGAGGTGCAGTCGCTGGTCGCCGGCGCGCAGTTCGACAAGGCGCGGGCCCAGGCGATCATGGAGGAAAAGACCAACGCGATCCGCAGCAAGGCTCCGGAGGTGATCGCCGCCGCGGCGGATTTCTTCGACAGCCTGACCCCGGCCCAGCAACAAAAGGTGCGCGACTTCATGCAACGCCGCCACGGCTGGTTCAGCCGCGGCTGAGCACTGGCCCGGTGGGACAATGCGCGCCATGGTCAGAATCCTGTTGATCGACGACGACGCACAGCTGGGCCCGCCGCTGGCCGCCTATTTCAGCCGCTTCGACATGGCGCTGGAGTGCGCCGGCCGGCCCAGCGACGGGCTGGCGAAACTGCGCGCGGCGCACTTCGACGCCGCGATCCTCGACGTGATGCTGCCCGAGATGGATGGCTTCGCTTTGTGCCGCACGATCCGGCGCGAAAGCGATATCCCGATCATCATGCTGACCGCGCGCGGCGAGGTGATGGATCGGGTGGTCGGGCTGGAACTGGGCGCCGACGACTATCTGCCCAAGCCGTTCGAGCCGCGGGAACTGGTGGCGCGGCTTCACACGGTGCTGCGGCGCCGACGCTCCGGCGGCCCGGCACAGCGCCTGGTGTTCGACGGCCTGGAGGTGGATCTGGACAAGCACAACGTGTGGCGCCAGGGCGAACTGGTGGAACTCACCGGAACCGAGTTCGCGCTGCTGGCTTTGCTGGCGCGCGATCCGGGCAAAGTGTTCGGCCGCGACGACATCCTGAACCACCTGCGCGGCCACGAGGCGGATCTCTACACCCGCGCGGTCGACATCGTCGTGAGCCGGTTGCGCCGGAAGCTCGAACCACTCGACTGCATCAAGACCATGCGCAACGCGGGTTATTCGCTGGCAGTGGGTCGTGGCTGAAACGCGCCACCACCACTGGCACCACCGCGCCGGTTATGCGCTGCGCCACTCGCTGCGCCTGAAACTGGTGCTGGTGTTTTTGCTGCTGGCGCTCGCGATGACGGCGATATTCCTGGTTGGCAGCCAGCGTGCCATCGCGATGGGCTGGCGCCAGGCCGTCGCGCCGCTGCTGGCCGACTATGTGGACCGGCTGGTGGCGGAGATCGGGTCGCCGCCGAGCGTCGAGCAGGCCCGGGCCATCGCAGCACGCCTGCCGGTATCGATCCGGATCGATGGGCCCCAGGTGCAATGGGCTTCCCACGACTCCCGACACATCGATCCACCGGACACTCCCGGCAATCGGTGGCGCGACGGCGGGCCGCGCCTGCTCGAACGTGTCACCGCAGACGGTCACCGCGTGGTCCTGGGCCTGGGCGACCTGCCCTGGAAGAGCCAGCCGCGGCTGATCGGCTGGCTGACGCTGGCGCTGCTGCTGGTGTTGACCGCCACGGCCTATGCGTATGTGCGCCGGCTGCTGCGCCCGCTGGAC
>JANLQZ010000077.1:0-2041 GCA_031368125.1 Betaproteobacteria bacterium | reverse complement strand
AGTAGCCCGGCTCAGTTGATGCCGTTGGGGCCGGTTTCACCGTCGGCGAGCCGGCCGCAGTACTGGATCAGCGCATCGATTTCGTTGGATTTGTCGAACACGCGGTCGGCGCCCAGCTCCAGGCATTTGCGCCGCATGTCGATGGTGGCGTAGTTGCTCAGCACCACTGTGCAGTAACGGCGTGGCAACGCGTGCGCCGCACGCAACACACCCAGGCCCGACCCGCCTTTCAGGAAGATATCGACGATCACCAGGTCGCATTCGTTGGCCGGCAGGCTCAGCCACTGCACGGCCGTGGATTCGTCTTCGGCCGTACCCACCACCTGCACGGGAACCAGTTCTTCCAGCGTGGCGATCAGGCTTTCGCGGATGACCGGGCTGTCCTCCACAAGAAAGGTTCTGAGTTGGTGCATGGGCGGAGTTAGTGTTTGGGAGACCGACGCCGCCTGGTCAGTCGCGCCCGGAAGTGTTGCACATTGTAAGCAGCACAAGGGTAGGCACGGGGCAGAACAGCAATGGCAGGTACAGACTCTGGAGCAGTATGCATGCGGAATCGACCGGCCGCCATTAGGCAGCATCGCGCGTGCATGTCGGACAGTTCCTACACAAAGGGCTGGTGCATGCGCGGCGGGCCGGCCGCGTTCAGGCAGTGGCTGCAGCACCGCGATCCACCAGCGTGATGTCGGGGTACATGGCGACCATGCGCGCCGGGCCGAAGATGGTGGCAAAAGCCACATCCTTGGCGTCGCGCCCGGTGGCCACACGCACCACATGGTCGACCGGCGCCATGCCGGTGGGGTCGAAACGGACCCAGCGAGCACCCACGTAGGCCTCGAAAATCGCATGGAAGTCCGGTGGCGGCTCGGGAAAATTGGCGTAGCCGCTGACCAGCCGGGCCGGGATGTTGAGTGCGCGGCAGAACGTGACCGCCAGGTGCGCGAAGTCGCGGCAGACACCCGAGCGCTGCACGAACACGTCGCGCGCCGTGGTGGTGGCATTGGTGGACCCGATGCGGTAGTCGATGTTGGCGCAGACCCAGTCGGAGATCGCCTGCACGCGGGTATGCCCGCGCGGCAAGCCACCGAACAGCTTGATCGCGGCCGGCCCCAGGTGGTCGGATTCGCAATAACGCGTGGGCATCAGGAAACGCAGCACGTTGTCGGGAATGGCGTGCACCGGCACCTCGGGCGCCTGCAGGTCGGGCGGCTCGATGAACCGGTCCACGATGGCGCTGTAGTGCACCTGCAGCGGGCCGGCCTGGGCCCGCAGGCGCAGGAAACGGTTGCCCGAGCGTGGGTCGGAATAGGTGCGATAAGGCACGCCGGGCTCGACCCACAACGTTTCCTCCACCAGCGCCTGCCCGACCGACGCGCTCGCGTCGCCGTGCGGGAATTCGACCACTGGTTGACCCAACGGGCTGGCGCCGACCGCGGCGTGGATCAGGAACACGAACTCGCTTTCACCACTGAGCTCGTAAGCCAGCGTGCAGTCGATTTTCATGCGCAGGCTGCTGGTCGCCGGGGCGGCATCGGCCGGCACCGGCACGGCATCCTGGAACGCCACGGCGTCGCGCTCGGCGCGGGAAATCTCGGTCATCTGGTTTCCTGTTGAACGGGGGTCGCGCAAGGGCGCGCGAAGCAGACCATTGCACCATGCCGAGCGCCTTTGGCCCATCGGCCAAGGCGAAGGATGCGCGTCGGACAAAGCCGGGCCCGCGGCCTGCAGGTAGGACATCGACTACCACGATCGGCGGCGTGGTCCGCTGGGATCGCAGGCGCGGGCGGCACACACTGCCTGCACCCGGCGAACGGCGCCCTGAACCAACCGGCCAGCCCATCGTCGACTTGCACACAAAGGAAACAGCCATGAAAAAACTGTTCAGAAACGCGTTGGCCGTGATGGCCGTGGCGATCGCCACACAGGCCATGGCCCAGGTCACCTTCTACGAACGCGAAGGCTTCGCGGGACAGACCTTCACCACCAACCGGACGGTGCCCAACTTCGAGCGCTTCGGCTTCAACGACCGCGCGTCTTCGGTGCT
>JANLQZ010000687.1:0-3570 GCA_031368125.1 Betaproteobacteria bacterium | reverse complement strand
CAAGGGCGAGCGCATCAAGCGTATCGGCACCGAGACGCGGGTTGAACTGGAAACCCTGCTCGATGCCAAGGTCTTCATCGAATTGTGGGTCAAGGTTCGCTCCGGATGGGCGGACGATGAAGCGCGAGTGCGCAGTTTTGGGTACGACTGAACCGGTTGTCCGCCAGTGGCCAGCAAGCGCATTTCCGACGAGCCGGCTTATGTACTCCACCACCATGACTGGAGTGAGTCCAGCTTGATCCTGGAGGTCTTCACCCGCCACCATGGCCGCATCGCCCTGGTAGCCAAGGGCGCGAAACGCCCCAGTTCCGGCCTGCGCCCGATACTGCTGCCGATGCAACCATTGCATGTGGCTTATGGCGGAGACGCCGAGATCCGGACCCTCAGGAGTGCCGAATGGATGGGGGGCCACGTCATGCCCAGTGGCGAAGCGCTGTTGTCCGGTTACTACCTCAATGAATTGGTCTTGTCGTTGCTTGCGCGCGATGACCCGCACCCAGGCCTGTTTGACATCTATAGCGACGCAGTGGAGGTGATCGCATCCGGCCACGGCGAGGCATTGCAGACCGCCTTGCGTGCCTTCGAGTTGCTGATGCTTCGAGAACTTGGACTGCTGCCGATGCTGGACGCGCAAACCATGACGCTGGCAAGCTTGAATTCCGAGGCGCGTTACAGCCTCGTACCGGAAGGAGGATTGCGCCTGACCACCGAAGCCGACCGGGCCAGTTTGCCGGGCGGACAATGGCTGGTCTTGCAAAACGGGTTGGGCGCTGGCGTTTCCTTCACCGGGACGTTGCGTGCTTGCGCGGCGGTTGTGAACGAGCTCAAACCCCAATTGCGCGCACTGCTCAATTACCATTGCGGGGTGACCACGCTTCGGACCCGGCAAATGATGATTGATCTCCAGTCCTTATGAGATTCACCGCGCTCTCCGTCAATCTGAACAAGGTGGCCCTGGTGCGCAATACGCGCCACCTCGGCATCCCCTCGCTCACGCGCGCGGCCGACCTGTGCCTGCGCGCCGGCGCAAATGGCATCACCGTTCATCCCCGGCCCGACCAGCGCCACATTCGATCTGGCGACGTCGTGGAGTTGTCCAAAGAACTGGCGCTTTGGCCTGACCGGGAGTTCAACATTGAAGGCAACCCGTTCCAGAATCTGATGGGGTTTGTCCGCGAACTCAGACCGCACCAGTGCACGCTGGTGCCGGACGGCGAGGGCCAGTTCACGAGCGATCACGGATGGAATCTGTCGCAGGAGGCCGAGCGGTTGAGGCCCCTGATTGCCGAGGCGAAGGCGCTCGGTGTGCGCGTAAGCCTGTTCATGGATCCCGATCCTGCTGCAATGCGACTGGCGGCGGCCGTGGGTGCGGATCGCGTTGAGTTGTACACCGAGCCGTATGCGCAGGCCTGGGGCGGATCACAGCAGCAGGCCCAGACCAACCACTACGCCGTGGCCGCGCAGGCGGCCCTGGCCGCAGGTCTGGGCGTGAACGCGGGCCATGATCTCAATCGGGACAACCTTGCCTGGTTTCTGAAGTCCGTTCCAGGTGTCCAGGAAGTGTCCATCGGCCATGCGCTCGTCTCCGATGCGTTGGAGCTGGGTTATGCAGCAGCCGTGGCGGACTATCTGCGCTGCATTCGCGCGGCGGCCCTGGATTGACCTGGGTTACCACATTGATTTACGGCATCGGGACCGATATCTGCGACATCCGCCGCATACGGGTGAGTCTGGAGCGCCACGGCGAGCGTTTCGCCAGGAAGATCCTCAGCGATGGCGAACTGGCAGTGTGGCATCGTCGCAGCGAACGATGGCCCGAGCGCGGTGTACGTTACCTTGCCACACGCTTCAGCGCCAAGGAGGCGTTCAGCAAGGCCATCGGTCTCGGCATGCGCATGCCGATGGCGTGGACTTTGTGCGAAATCGCAACCACCCCCGCCGGTGGTGCGAACGCCGGCAAGCCATGCATCGTGTTGCACGGCGCACTCAGGCAATGGTTCGAGGCGCAGCGCCTGTGCGCACATGTCAGCCTGACTGACGAGACCGATTACGCCGCAAGTTTTTGCGTGGTGGAACGCGACGGCTGACCGCTGCCCGACGCATCCCACATTGCACTTTGGCCGATTTCATTTTTGCCAGATCCACCATGATCCAACACGCTGCGCTCATCATCGACGTTGCCGGTTATCACCTGGGACCACCCGATGTGGCGCGCCTTCGCCATCCCCTGGTGGGTGGTGTCATTCTGTTTTCGCGCAACTGGAACGACCGCGCGCAACTCAGCGCCTTGTGCCGCGAGATCAAGGATGTGCGCCAGGATTTGCTCATCCTGGTCGACCATGAAGGTGGTCGCGTGCAGCGGTTCAAGACCGGCGGCTTTACCCACTTGCCGCCGATGCGCGTGCTCGGCGAAATGTGGATGGATGGTACGCAGGCAGACCCGCGGGGCAGCGCCATGCGGGCTACCCGTGCGGCTACAGCATGCGGCTTTGTGATGGGTGCCGAGTTGCGGGCCTGCGGTGTCGATTTGACGTTCGCTCCGGTACTCGACCTCGACTACGGGTCGAGTGGCGTGATCGGGGACCGGGCTTTCGCACGGGATGCGTCCGTCGTGAGTCTGCTGGCAAAGAGCCTGATGCATGGATTGCTGCAAAGCGGCATGGCAAACTGTGGCAAGCACTTTCCGGGGCATGGCTTCGTCAAGGCGGATTCCCACACCGATATTCCGGTGGATCGACGCAGCCTGAAGACCATCCTCGCGCAGGACGCGGCACCCTACGCGTGGCTCGGCACATCCCTTGCCAGCGTCATGCCGGCCCACGTGGTCTACACCGCAGTGGATTCCCGGCCAGCCGGTTTTTCGCCTAAATGGTTGGGGGACATCCTGCGCGGGCGCCTGGGATTTGCGGGCGCGATTTTCAGCGACGACCTGAGCATGGCCGGAGCGCGCCGCATCGCGGGTCAGGACGTCGATTTCACCCAGGCGGCGCTGATGGCGCTGCACGCCGGTTGCGACATGGTGCTGCTGTGTAATCAAAGCGCAGACGGGAGTGCCGTCATCGACACACTGCTGCGTGAACTGGAGGAGGCGCAACGGTCGGGCCAGTGGCGGGCGAGCGGCGCCAGTGAACAACGCCGGCTTGACTTGCTGCCCACTGCGCAGGCGCTGGATTGGGACCACTTGATGGTTCACCCGAGTTATATGCGGGCCCTGGACCTGCTTCCCTGACTTGCGCACACCGCGCCCACGTCGACGCCATCACTGAATTTAGCGGCCGGATGGTCGGGCATCAGTCACGCATCGGCGACTCGCGGCGCAGCGCGGGGAACAGGATCACATCGCGGATGCTGGCGCTGTCCGTCAACAACATCATCAGGCGATCGATTCCGATCCCGCAGCCGCCCGCCGGCGGCATGCCGTATTCCAGCGCCCGCACAAAATCGTGGTCGAAGAACATGGCCTCGTCATCGCCGCTGTCCTTGGCCGCCACCTGGGCATGGAAGCGCGCGGCCTGGTCTTCCGCATCGTTGAGCTCGCTGAAACCGTTGCCGAACTCGCGACCGGTGATG
>JANLQZ010000672.1:0-3559 GCA_031368125.1 Betaproteobacteria bacterium | reverse complement strand
GGCAGCGGGAACTTGCTGGCGCGCGCCATGTCGAGCACCAGGCCGAGGTCCTTGACGAAGATGTCCACCGCCGACCGCGGCGTGTAGTCGCCCGCCAGCACGTGGGCCATGCGGTTCTCGAACATCCAGCTGTTGCCGGCGCTGTGCGTGATCACCTCGTACAGCGCCGCGGCATCCACGCCCGCGCGCAGTCCCAGCGCCATGGCTTCGGCGGCGGCGGCGATATGCACGCCGGCCAGCAACTGGTTGATGATCTTGACCTTGCTGCCGGCACCGGCCTGTGACCCGAGTTGGTAGACCTTGGCGGCCATTGCATCGAGCACCGGCTGGCACACGGCGTAGGCGGCCGGTGCGCCAGCGGTCATCATCGTGATCTGGCCGCTGGCCGCCTTGGCGGCGCCGCCCGAGATCGGCGCATCGAGGTACAGCAGCTCCAGTGCGCCCAGGCGCGCTTCCAGCGCGAACGACCAGTTCGGGTCCACGGTGCTGCACATCACGAATACGCTGCCGGCGGCCATCGCGGCGGCGCAGCCGTGCCGGCCGAACAACACGTCTTCCGTCTGCGCGGCGTTGACCACCACCGACACCACGACCTGGCTGGCCGCCGCGAGTTCGGGCAACGACGCACAGGCAATGCCGCCCTGCTGCGCAAAGGCTTGCGCCACCTCCGCACGCAGGTCGAACACGCGCAGTTCGAAGCCGGCGCGGCGCAATGAAGCCGCCATGCCCTGGCCCATGGCGCCGAGGCCGACCACCCCGACACGAATACTTTTCGCCGCTGTTTGTTGCATCGGTTCATCGTACAACATCGCTTGCGATCGGCGGCCCGGTGCAAGGCAGGTGTAAGTGCTGGGGCACAATCTGCGCACCATGGACCACGGCATACCCGGCACACTGAAGCCCGCCGTACCCGCTCGGCTGGAGGCGATCGTCGGCGCACGCCGCATGCTCAGCGGCGACCCCGGATGGAGCGGCGAGGGCTTGATCGAACCCTGGATCGCGCGCTCCTGGCAGCGTTGCCTGGCCATGGGTTACGAGGCGCGGCGGCAGCTGACATTCGACCAGTTGCCCGTGGCCGCCATGCGCAGCGCCAGAGATTCCAACCAGGCCCTGACGCAGGCCGCAGCACCGGTGTTGCAGCAGCTCGGCCGCGCCCTGGCTGCGACGCGTTATTTCGCGATCCTGACCAACGCGCAGGGTGTGGTGGTGGATGTGCACGGACCGATCGACCGGCACGACCGGCGCGCCGCGCTGATCACGCGTATCGGCGCCGACCTGTCGGAACGCAGCGTGGGCACCACCGCCATCGGCGCCGCACTGGCCGAATTGCAGCCGGTGTGGCTGCACCGCGGCGAGCATTTCTTCGACGACACCTCGTGTTACAGCTGCGCCGGCGCGCCCTTGTTCGGCCCGCTCGGCGAATGTGTGGGCATGCTCGACCTGACCGGCGTGGACGCGCCGGAGCGGCCGGAGCTCAAGCATCTGGTCACGCAGTCGGCGCGCGGCATCGAGAATGCGCTGGTGTTGCGCCAGCCGCATGCCCTGCTGTTGCGGTTGAACTGGCCCGGTCGCCACCTCGGCGACGACACCGACGGCCTGATCGGGCTGGACCGCGACGGTTTTGTGCGCACCAGCAATACCGCGGCACGCCAGATGGTGCCCCAGCTCGGTGGCGCCGTGCCCGCGCGCGCAGGTGGCATGCATGCAAGCGAACTGTTTGCCATGGCCTTCGAGACCCTGTTCGACGCCACGCGCGTCGAACCCGCGGTGATGGAAGTCCCGCTGTGGTCGGGCTTGCGGCTGCAGGCACTGGCGCTGCCGGCGGATTGCCCGGACGGCGGACTGACCACGCTGCCGCCGACCCGCCGGGTGGCGCCGCCGGTGCCGGACCAGCGCCGGCTCAAAGACATCGAAGCGGCGCTGATCCGCACGGCCGTGGACGACGCCAAGGGCAACGTGGCGCAGGCGGCGGCGCGACTGGGCGTCAGCCGCGCCACGGTCTACAGAAAACTCGGGAGCACGCGCGACTGAGCCTGGGCAGCGAACAGCGGCAACGGCGTTGCCGTGGGCGCGCGCAAGACGTGCCGGCCAGCCGCGCTGCAGTCCGCAGAGCTACCTTCCTTTGCGCAGGCGCAACTTGAATCGGCCCCGCTACCGGCCACAGTCCACGGCTGAGGTTTGTCACAGCCCGGTGCGACCCGGAATCAGCGCGGCGCATCGGCGTTCGGGAAGAACAGCTGCTGACCGCCAATCCGGTAGCTGGCAATCGCGGCTTGTCCGGGCGCGGATACAACCCAGTCCACGAACTTCTGCGCATCGGCCGCCTTCACATGCGGGTGCCGCACCGGGTTCACCACCATGACGCCGTACTGGTTGAAGAGCCGGGTGTCGCCTTCCACCAGCACCACCATGTCGCCGCGGTTCCTGAAGCTCAACCACGTACCGCGGTCGGCCAGAACGTAGGCGCCGCTGCTCGACGCGATGTTGAGTGCCGGCCCCATGCCGCAGCCGCATTCCCGGTAGCCGCCGCCGCGGTTGCCCGGCAGACCGGCCAGTTGCCAATAACGCAACTCGGCCGCGTGGGTGCCGCTCTTGTCGCCGCGCGAAATGAATGCGGCGGCGCCGGCCGCCAGTTTGCGCAGCGCTACCCCGATGTCCTTGCCCGCGGCCCTGGCCGGGTCCGCGGCCGGGCCGACCAGGATGAAGTCGTTGTACATCACTGGCCATCGCCGCAGGGCGAAGCCCTCGCGCACGAAGTTCTCTTCCGCATCCCGGTCGTGGACGAACAACACATCGGCATCACCACGCCGGCCCATGTCCAGCGCCTGCCCGGTGCCCAGGGCGACCACCTTGACCTCGATGCCGCTGGCCTTCCTGAACTCGGGCAGAAGGTGCGTGAACAGTCCCGATTGCTCGGTCGAAGTGGTCGACGCCATGACGATCGATTGCGCCTGCGCGGTCGAGACCGTGAGCACGCAAAACACACAGGCAAGTGTGTGTCTGATGCGCGTTGTCGATGGCGCTGAATCGAATCGCGTCATGCAAGCTCCCCTTTGACAAACAGGTGCGCCGCCTCTGAAACCCCGTTCAGTCGCGTGGCATCGAAAAAATCCTCGACCGGCAGATCGGCCAATAGCCGCCCGTGTTCGAGGTACAAAACCCGACCGGCCAGGCGCTTGACCTGACCGAGGTTGTGGCTCGCGAACACCAGCGTCATCGCCTGGCCGGGCGAACCGCCGGCAAACTCCGCCATCAGTGTTTCGACCTCGCGTTTGGCGTGCGGATCCAGGCTCGCGGTGGGCTCGTCGAGCAACAGCAGGTCCGGCTGGCGCACCCAGGCGCGCGCCAGCGCCACGCGCTGCTGCTGGCCGCCCGACAGGGTCCTGGCACTGCGCGTGGCGTGGTCGGCCAGCCCCACGCGCGCCAGCCCGAGCATGGCCTTGTCGCATGCCGCGCCCCAGGGTTCTCCGGCCAGCCAGAGCCCGAGCGCAATATTGTTCCGCACCGTGGTGCGCAGCATGTAGGGGCGCTGGAACAACATCGCCTGCCGGCATGCCGG
>JANLQZ010000659.1:0-2013 GCA_031368125.1 Betaproteobacteria bacterium | reverse complement strand
TGGAACTGTCGCTGTTGATCGCGCTGACTCTCAGGCTAGCGCTTGAGTGCCAGCGTCAGCCCGTCGCCCACCGGCACCATGGCGATGTCGATACGCTCGTCACGGTACAACTTGTCGTTGAGGGCCTGCAGCGCGAGCGTGTCGGCGTCGGTCGCAGCCTGGGCCACGGCGCCGGACCACAACACGTTATCGATCGCGATCAGGCCTGCGGGTCGCAGCAGGGCAAGGCAACGCTCGAAATAGGCGTCGTAGCCCGATTTGTCGGCATCGATAAATGCGAAATCGTATTGGCCTGCCTCCCCTGCGGCGAGGCAGGCATCCAGGGTCTCCAATGCGGGCGCCAGTCGCAGGTCGATCTTGTGGGCCACGCCGGCCTGCTCCCAGAACGGCCGCCCGATGGCCGTGAACTCGGCGCTGATGTCGCAGGCCAGCAGCCGGCCGTCGGCGGGCAGGGCCAGCGCCACGGTCAGCGCGCTGTAGCCGGTGAATACTCCTACCTCGATCACCCGCCGCGCGCCGGCCAGCCGCACCAGCAGGCCCATCAGCTGGCCCTGCTCCGGCCCGATCTGCATGCCGGCATGGGCATGGGAACGGGTGGCGGCGCGCAACGCGGTCTGGGCCGGGTGCTCACGCACCGAATGTGCCACCAGATACTGGTAAAGCCGCTCGTCGAGTGGCAAAAGACGGTTCGACATGTGTGTTGCTCCTGGTAAAAGTGGCCTGACCTTAGCGCGTTGCGGCGGCGCGGTAACGCGTGACCTCGAATTCGGACACATCGCCCGCCCGGTTGCCCCAGCTGCCGCGGATATGGCTCAGGACCGCGGCAATCTCGGCGTCGCTCAGCACCACCTGGTACGGCGGCATGCCGAACGGCCGGGGGTTGCCGCGGGTCGCGGGCGCAAAGCCGCCGTTCAGCACGATCTGGACCAGATTGGTCGAATTGGGCATCGACACCGCCCGGTTGCCGGCCAGCGCGGGGTACGCGCCGGCCACGCCTTCGCCCTGTTCCCCGTGGCACTGTGCGCAGTGTTTTTCATACAGCTTCGCGCCGGCTTGCGCCGACACACCCGTGCGCGCCACCGGCACCGCCGCGGCGCTGGGCAAGCCTGCGGGCGCGAGCGACTTCAGGAACTGCGCCATCGCCCAAAGGTCTGCGTCGGACAGGTACTGGGTACTGTGCAGCACCACTTCGGCCATCGGGCCGGTGGCCGACGCAAGTGCCGACACGCCGGTCTGCAGCAGGCGCACGATCTGCGCCGGCTGCCAGTCGCCGACGCCGGCCTCGCTGGCGAGCAGCAGCGATGGTGCGTACCAGTTCTGCATCGGTATCGGCCCGCCCGCCAGCGCGTGTTGCGCATCGGCGCCACCCAAGGCATTGCGGGTGGTGTGGCAGGCATTGCAGTGGCCCAGCCCCTGCACCAGATAGGCGCCCCGGTTCCATAACGCGTCGCGGCTGGTATCGGGCTGGAAATTAGCCGGCCTGAAGTACAACGCGCGCCAGACGGCCAGCGCCGCCTGGGTGTTGAAGGGCCAGCGCAAGCGGTGGGTCGTGTTTTGTCGCGATACCGGCGGCTGGGCCTGCAGATGGGAAAAAATCGCGTCCGAGTCTTCCCGGCTGACCACGGTCATGCTGTCGTACGGAAAGGCCGGCACCAGCAGGCGGCCATCTGCCGAACGGCCATGGTGCATGGCGCGCCAGAACTGCGCCGGCGTCCAGCGCCCGATGCCGGTGGCCAGGTCGGGCGTGATGTTGCCCGAGAACACGGTGCCAAACGGTGTCTCGATGGCGCGCCCACCGCCATATGCCGCCCCGCCACGCGTGGTGTGGCACAACATGCAGTTGCCGGCGCGCGCCAGATAGGCACCCCTGGCGCGCAGTTCCGGCGCATGGCCGGGACTGGCGCCGCCGGACGCCAGATCGACGTCGTCCCGCACACCATAGACCCAGACCAGCAGCACCAGCACGGCCAGCAACGCCGCGCAGGCCATGCACCAACGCAGCAAGCGCCTCAT
>JANLQZ010000632.1:0-4296 GCA_031368125.1 Betaproteobacteria bacterium | reverse complement strand
TGGCAATACACCAGGCCCGGGTTCTGCGCGGCGAGGGTGGCGTAGTCCAGCCCGAGGCGCGTCGCCGCCGGCGTGCGCATCGAATGCAGCAACACGTCGGTCTTGGCCACCAGGCGCTGCAGGATCGCGCGCCCCTCGGGGCGCTTGAGGTCGACCACGATGCTGCGTTTGCTACGGTTGCTGGTCATGAAAAACGCGCCCATGCGCGGCGAGTGGCGCGGGCCGATCGAGCGCGTCAGGTCGCCCTCCGGTGGTTCGAGCTTGATCACGTCGGCGCCCATGTCGCCCAGGTACTGGCCCGCCACCGGGCCGAAGATCATGGAGGCGATCTCCAGCACGCGGATGCCTTCGAGGGGTCGTGTCTTTTGCATTTCAGGTCACAGGACGGCGACCGGCGCCAGCGGGCTGCCGGTGGCACCCACGATCGGCAATGCGCTGGCCACGAACAGGAATTCATGGCGGCCGCTGGCCACCAGCGGGTCGAGCATCAGGCCTTCGAGCAACGGTACGCCATAGTCGCGGATCAGCAGCTTGTGCACCGGGAATACCTTGCCCGGGGGGAAGGGCAGCACCTCGACCGCGAAGTTGTCGGCGCCTACGATCGCCACCTCACGTTCTGCCAGCCACAACGCGGCGGCCACGTCGATGCCGGGCTCGATGTCGAAGGAGGGGTGTTTCACGCCCTTCTGCGCCTCGAGCCAGCCGGTGCGCAACAACACCGCGTCGCCGCGCTCCGGCGATACGCCGGCGGCCGCTGCGGCGGCCTCGAGGTCGGCCGCGCCGATCGACTCGCCGGGTTCCAGGGCCCGGCCCTTGAGCCGCACCAGGTCGAGCAGCAGGCCACGCGTGAAGATCGGGGGCATCTTCTCGACCCCGAGCCGAGCCGCGCCGCTGGTGCTGCGGATGGTGTCGCCCAGATAACCGTTGTAGAGCTTGTCGTCATACCAGGCATGGCACAAGGCATCGACATGGGTGCCAATGTGCAGCGGCATCACGACCGAGTCCTCGGCGAACTGGAAGCCGTCCGGGCGCCCGGCGCCGGCGGCGTAGTCGCCGCCGTCACGGCCCATGAAATGCTGCAGCCCGCAGCGGTGCGCCGGCACCGGCGTCCTGGACGAGAGCAGTTGCGCCAGGCGCAGCACTTCGCCGGTGCGCACCAAGGCGCTGGCGCGGCGCACCTGATCGGGGCCGATGAAATTGAGTGCGCCGCGTTCGTCCTCGGCGCCCCAGCGGTTCCATGCTTCCTGGCTCAATGGGTGCTCGCTTTCCAGAGTGGGTGGCCGCGCGATGGGTCGTTGCGGCGGGGTGGCGGCTTCATGCCCGGTGACCCAGGCGGGCAGACAGGCGCCGGGCGGCGTCGCGCAGGCGCTCGACCGCCGGGTCGTGTTCGTTGAAGCTGCTCGCGTCGCCCATCATGGTCAACGCCAGCACGATCGACCCGGCGGCGTCGAACACCGGTGCGCTGACGGCATTCACGCCGCGCTCGTTGACGTCGACAATGATCGCGTCGTGGATCGATGCCAGGCGCTGCGCACGCACCTGCTCCAGATGCGCCTCGACCGCCTCGCGGGTCCGGAACGGCGCGTCGGGGATGTGCTGCACGGCAGCGATTTCGGCGTCCAGGTAACGCGCCGTGAGCTGCGGTGCCGAGTACGCGGCAAACACCTTGCCGGTGGACGATCCGAGCAGCGGCAGCACCATGCCGCAACGCAGGCGCACGTCGAGCGCCTTGCGCGCCTCGATCCACCAGATCAGCGTCGGGCCCAGGTTGCCCCACACGCCCAGCCCCACCGTCTTGTCGGTCTCGCGGCTGAGGTCCTCGAGGCAGGGGCGAGCCAGGTGGACGGCGTTGAGCGTGGCCACGTTGCCCGAGCCGACGTCGGTGTTGGCCGCGTTGTCGTAGGGATGCACCACCATGTACTTGCCGGCACCGAATGCCAGCGGCTTGCGCGCGCTGCCCACCATGCGTTCGACCCGGCCCAGGAACAGCAGGTGGTCGCCGCCCGGGTAGGTGGCTTCGGTGCGGCACTCGAGGTAGGCCGCGCAGCCGTCGATCAGCGGCACGCCGTCGATGCCGGCGGTGGTGGCGACCTCGGCAAAGCGGTCCGGCCCCGACTTGGCGAACCGGTTCGACACCTCGACCTGGTCCTCCGACAGGATGTTGACGACAAAACGCTTGGCCGTGCTGTAGACCGGAAAACTTCTGGCGTTGGTGCGCAGGCTCCACACGATCAGCGGCGGGTCGAGCGACACCGAGTTGAAGGAATTGGCGGTCATGCCGACCGGTGCGCCGTCTTCGCCCAGCGCCGTGATGACGGTGACGCCGGTCACGAACGAGCCGAGACAGCGGCGCAGTTCGGCCGGATCGATGACCACGGGCGCGGGAGCGGCGGGCGATAGGGTGTTCATGGGAGTGCGTCTCGGGGCGGGCCTCAGGCCATCAGGTTGTCGCGGAAACTCTCGCCTTCGTAGGCGGTGCGGTACACGCCACGGCGCTGCAGGATCGGCACCACATGGTCGACGAAATCGTCCACGCTGTCGGGATTGGTGGTCGGGCTCAGGTTGAAGCCGTAACAACCGGTCTCGCGCCACATGCGCTCGATCTCGGCGGCCACCTGCTCGGGTGTGCCGATGAGCTGTGGAATGGCGACCGACAAGGCCCACTGGGCTGCGGCTTCGCGCAACGTCACCGCGCGCCCGTCGGCGGCGCTCAGCGTGGCCGACATGAGCCCGCGCGAGGCCTGGGTGTCCATCTCGGACAGCGGCATCTCGGGGTCGAACTGGCTCAGGTCGACTCCGAACACGCCCGACAGGCGCGCCAGGATCGCGTCCAGCGGAATACGCTGCTTGAGTTCCTCGGCCCGCTGCTTGGCCTCGGCCTCGGTGCTGCGCACGATCGGCTGCAGACCGAACAGCACCTTGGAGTCGGGGTTCTTGCCGTGGGTGGTGGCGGCCACGCGCAACTGCTCCATGCTCTTCTTCATTCCCGCCACGTGCCCCTGGATCGCGAAGATGACCTCGGCGTGGTCCATGGCGAATTTCATGCCGCGACCCGACGAGCCGGCCTGGAACAGCAGCGGGCGGCCGTAACTCGACGGCAGCACCGGCGCCACCGCCTTGCAGCTCAGGTACTTGCCCTTGTAATCCACCTGCCGGATCTTGTCGGGATCGGCGAACTGGCCGGTTGCCGCGTTGCGCAGGATCGCGTCGGCGGGCACGCTGTCCCAGAGCTGGTAACAGATCGCCATGAACTCGTCGGCCTGGTCGTAACGCTCGTCGTGCGCCATCTGCACCCCCATGCCGTTGGCCATGTGTTCGGCATTGCTGAAGCCCGACACGATGTTCCAGCCGACACGGCCGCGGCTCAGGTAGTTGAGCGTCGAGATGCGGCGCGTCGCGAGGTAGGGCGTGGTGCCGGTGGTGGACAACGTGACGCCGATGCCCAGGTGTTTTGTCGCGGCGGCCATGATCGCCACCAGCGGCATCGGGTCGTGGTTGGGCCAGGAGGCGCCGTATTGCACCGACGGCACCACGCTGCCCTTGTAGACCGCGTGGGTGGCCGGGCTGTCGGCAAAAAACACGCCGTCGAAGCAGCCGCGCTCGAGTGTGCGGGCGAGTTTCTGCCAATAGGCGAAGTCCTGCAGCCCGTCGAGCTGTTGGTCCAGCGGATCGGCCCAGCCGAGCAACGTGTGGGTGCAGGCCGTGTGGATCAGCATCTGCATCAGGTGCATCTTGGAAGACATGGGTGGTGGTCCTTGGGGGCGGTCGGGAACTGGCGATGGTGCGGGCGGCAGGGTGGTGCAACGGATCAGCGGATCAGCGGATCAGCGGATCAGCGAACGGACCCACTCCTCGCCCAGGCCGACGTCGCGGCAGTGCCTGGCGTAACGGTCCAGGCGCAGGAACACGTCGTCGTAGTCGACCACGTTGTTTTGCTCGTCGAGGTAGACCAGCGGCCCGTTGACATGGAAAACGGCCGTCATGTGGCCGACCGCCGGATCGATGTACAACGTGTGGATGTGGCCGGCCGGTTCGTAGGCGAAGCTGCCGGCGCGCGCGATCCAGTCGTGCTCGCGGTAGCCCCAGGCGCCGTCCAGCGTCCAGGCCGTGACCGGCGAGGCGTGGCGGTGTTTCTGGATCGTGCCCTGGCCCTGGGCCTTGAGGATGCTGACCCAGCCGCCGTTGGACACGTCGAACAGCAGCGGCCGCACCTTGCCCATCTTGCCCAGCGCGTACCATTTTTCGTCCTCGACCAGCACGTCGGGCTGGAACATCTCGGGATGGGTGTAGGGGGAG
>JANLQZ010000603.1:0-3671 GCA_031368125.1 Betaproteobacteria bacterium | reverse complement strand
GGCGTGGCGCAGCTCCGCACTTTCGAACTGCTTGCGCGTGATGTTCGGAAACACCACGCCATAACTCCAGGGGAAGGCCAGCTTGCCGTGGTGGTTGCCCTGCGGCTGCACCAGCTGCGGGTCGCGCTCGAGCGCGTTCACAACCTGGTGCGCGTATTGGCGCGCCTGCTCCAGCGGGTTGATGACACTCTTGGGAACACCGTCCGCGATGATCTCCCAGGTCTGCCGGTCGGCGCGCTGGATCGTGGCGAGCCGCCAGTCCTTGACCTCCAGCACCAGCAGGCCGCGGCGCGGATGGATCACCACGAAATCCGGGTGCGCGAGCCGGGCGCCGATCGGAACGTCGTACCACAGCCGGTAGTCGTCGTCGAGTTTTTGCTCCAGCCGCTCGGCCAGGCGCCGCTCGCCGCTGGTCATGCGGGAGGTGCAGGTGCCGAGCGAGGGGACGAGGGTTGCCATCGGTTGCCGGTAGTTCGCCGGCAATCATGCCTTGAAACGCCGCGTTGGCGGCGGGGGCATCGGCAGCACCTGCAACGGATCGGGGCGTCGTCCAGTCGCCGCGTGGCCCGCCATTGGCACCGGCGACCCGTGGCGCGCGTCGCCCACGTGTCAGCATCCCGCGCCGGCAACGCGTCCAACCGAGACCCCGGCATGCCGCGCTCAGGACCGGCGCCCCACCCCTGGCCTCACCAAAACACACCACCATGACCGACCTGCTTGACTACGACCTCACCGACGGCATCGCCACGATCACCCTGGACGACGGCAAGGCCAATGCGATGAGCCTGAAGATGTTGCAGGCGCTGAACGCTGCGCTGGACCGTGCCGAGGCCGACAAGGCCATCGTGGTGCTGGGCGGGCGGGCCGGCATGTTCTGCGGCGGGTTCGACCTGGCGGTGTTCAAACGCGCCGCCCAGGAACAACTCGAGATGCTGCAGGCCGGTGCCCGGATGACGGCACGGCTGCTGGCCTTTCCCGCCCCGGTGGTGGTCGCCTGCAGCGGCCACGCGATCGCCATGGGGGTGTTCCTGGTGTTGTGCGGCGATGTGCGCGTCGGGGTGGACCAGGGGGCAACGATCCAGGTCAACGAAGTGCAGATCGGCTTGACGCTGCCGCGCTTCGCGATCGAGGTCTGCCGGCAGCGGCTCGCACCCGCGCACTTCAACCTGGCCACGTTGACGGCCCGCCGTTATTCGGGCGAGCAGGCGGTGGCGGCCGGTTTTCTGGATCTGGTAGTCGAGCCCGCGTTGCTGGCGCATAACGCGCGCGAACAAGCTGTGGGCCTGCAGAAGCTGCACCGGGACTCGTTCACCGCCACCAAGCTGCGCCTGCGCCAACCCACGCTGGTGGCGTTGCAGACTGGTATCGATCAGGATATTGCGGGCTGGGCGGCGCGTATCGTTTGATACGCCTGGCCGCAGCGCGTGCGCTGCGGTCCCTGCACCGCCCGGCCCGGCCGCGCAGACCGGAGCACGCCGTTCAAGAAGGTGGATGCACCCGACTTCAGCGTCACGGTGTAGCTATCGGCGGGCTGCAACAAACGCCGGCCGCCGGCAGGCAGGTCGAACGCCAGCCAGGGATGGCCGGGCTTGGGCCCTTGGCGTGGCGTGTGCGGACCGAGCAGCTGTCCAGCCCGCGCTCACCCCGCCAGCAGCGCCGCATTGCCCCCGGCCGCAGTGGTGTTCACCGTGATCGTCTGCTCGGCACAGAAGCGGTACAGGTAATGCGGCCCGCCGGCCTTGGGGCCGGTACCGCTCAGGCCCTCGCCGCCGAAAGGCTGCACCCCCACGACGGCGCCAATCTGGTTGCGGTTGATATACACGTTGCCGACGTGGGCCGCCCTGGCCAGCGCCAGCGCGCGCGAGTCAATGCGGGTCTGGATGCCGATCGTCAAGCCGTAACCCAGGGCGTTGACCTGCGCGATCACGTCCTGCGGATCGCCGCTCCAGCGCACGATGTGCAGCACCGGACCGAAGATTTCCTGGCGCAGGTCGGAGATCGCCTGGACCTCGAAGGCCTGCGGTGGCACCAGGTTCCTGGTCCGCAGCGGCGCCGCGCCTGGCAGCTCCGCAACCGGTCGATCGGTTGCCGGACCCGCGGCGGCGCCGGCCGGCCCGGGCCGCAGCGCCAGCAGTGGCCGCGCCTCGGCCTGCAGGCGCGCGCAGTGGCGCTGGATACCGTCGAACGCGTCGAAGTCGATCACCGGGCCGACGTCGGTGGCGAGATCGGCCGGGTCCCCGCAGACGAGTTCCTGCGCTGCGCCGCGGATCATCTCGATCACGTGGTCGGCGATTTCAGCGTGCACACACAACAGCCGCAGCGCCGAGCAACGCTGGCCGGCACTGCGAAAGGCGCTTTGCACCACGGCGTCGCTGACCTGCTCGGGCAGCGCCGTGCTGTCCACCAGCATGGCGTTGATGCCACCGGTCTCGGCGATCAGCGGCACGATCGCGCCGTCCTTGGCGGCCAGCGCCCGGTTGATCGTCTTCGCGACCTGGGTCGAGCCGGTGAACACCACACCCGCCACACCGGCTGCGGCCACCAGCGCAGCGCCGACCGTCTCGCCCGGGCCGTGCAGCAGTTGCAGCGCGGCTTCGGGTACACCGGCTTCGATCAGCAGTTGCACCGCCGCCAGCGCCACACCGGGCGTTTGTTCGGCCGGCTTGGCCAGCACGGTGTTGCCGGTGGCGAGCGCAGCCGCCACCTGCCCCGTGAAGATGGCCAGCGGGAAGTTCCACGGGCTGATGCAGACCCATGGTCCGCGCGCGATCAGGCGCAGTTCGTTGCTCTCGCCCGTGGGCCCGGGCATGGCGACCGGCGCCATGATGCGCTCGGCTTCGTTGGCGTAGTAACGCAAGAAGTCCACCGCTTCGCGCAGCTCGCTCACCGCGTCGCCCCAGGTCTTGAAGGCTTCCTTGACCAGCAGCGCGCAGAACTTCGGCGTCTGGCGTTCCAGCGCATCGGCAGCGCGGCGCAACGTGGCCGCACGCGCGGCCACGTCGGTCTTGCTCCACTTTTTGTAGCTGTCGGTGCTGCGTGCCAATGCCTGCGCCACCTGGCGGGTATCGAACACCGGCACGACCGGCACCTGCACCGCCTGGTAGGCGGCCAGCAACGGCGCACGCATCGACGCCACCGTCAGGTCCAGCCCGACGCTGTTCGCGCGCGCGGCCCCGAACAGTTCGAGCGGCAGCGGCAACGAGGTTTCGGGTTCCAGGCGCAGGGGCGAGATCAGCAGCTCTTCCATGCCCACCGACTCGTCGGCCAACTGGTGCACAAAGGAGGAATTGGCGCCGTTCTCGAGCAGCCGGCGCACCAGGTAGGCGAGCAGGTCCTTGTGGGCCCCCACCGGCGCATAGACGCGGCACGCGATTAGCGGGTTCTTCAAGACCTCGCGGTAGACGCCCTCGCCCATGCCGTGCAGGCGCTGCAGTTCGAACGGCGCGCCGGACCTGGCGCCCATCTGCAGGATGGCGGCGATGGTGGCGGCGTTGTGGGTGGCGAACTGCGGATAGATCGCCTCGGGCGCGTCGAGCAGGGCCCTGGCACACGCCAGGTACGACACGTCGGTATGGTGCTTGTGCGTGAACACCGGGTAGGCGGGCAGCCCCATCTCCTGGGCGCGCTTGATCTCGGCATCCCAGTACGCGCCCTTGACCAGGCGGCACATC
>JANLQZ010000570.1:0-3021 GCA_031368125.1 Betaproteobacteria bacterium | reverse complement strand
CTGCCTGGCGCACCTGCGCATGGTCGAAGATGCCGCGCCGGCGGCGACTGCGGACATCGAGTTGCTGCGGCTGACGCAGGTGGTGGACAAGTACCACGGCGGGGACCATTTCGCCCGCGCATGGGCCAGCTACGACCGGGTGGGCCAGGCCGAGTTGATCGGCACGCGCGACGATGGCTCGACGGTGCTGGCACCACACGACGGCTACATCGTGTTTCCCAACCCGGCCGCGGTCGCGGGCAACGAGTGGTTCTATTTCGCGCGGCGCAGCACGCGCGACCTGGGCGCCTGATCACCCGGCACACGACCGCCCTGGAGCCGCAGGACGGCTCGACTTTTCCAGACGCGCAATTGGCGGGCGAACGCCAGCCATCGACCGTTCGCACGTCCTCCCGCAGCCGTTTGCCATGTTCGCCACGGGCGGCCGAAACCGGGCGGCATGCCAGGCTTGCCGGTGCGAATTGCCGGTGCCGAATTTGACGCACGCGACCTTGGACGTTACACTAATAACCCATCAGTCATTAACCAGAATCCTTTGACACCCCCGCCCGACGACCATTTGCCAATTGCCCTGGCCAAGCGTGCCCGCCGCAAGGATGCGCGGCCAGGCGAGTTACTGGCCGCTGCGCTCGACCTGTTTGTCGAAAAGGGTTTTGCGGCGACACGCGCCGAAGAAGTCGCCAAACGCGCCGGTGTGTCCAAGGGCACCCTGTTCCTGTATTTTTCCAGCAAGGAAGAGTTGTTCAAGGCGGTCGTGCGCGACAGCATCTCCGACCGGTTTCCGGGCTGGCTCAGTGAAATCGACGCCTACACCGGAACCGCGGCCGACCTGTTGCGCCACAGCATGAGCACCTGGTGGGCCCGCTACGGCGCCACCAAGGCCTCCGGGATCTCCAAACTGGTGATGAGCGAGGCCAGCAACTTCCCCGAACTGGCCATGTTCTACCAGCGCGAGGTGGTAGAACCCGGGCGCGAACTGATCCGGCGCATCTTGCAGCGCGGCATCGACAGCGGCGAGTTCCGCGCCATCGACATGAATTACGGCATCTACCCCGTGCTGGCGCCGATGTTGTTCCTGGTGATGTGGAAACACTCCTTCGGCGGATGCGTGCCGGCCGCATCACAGATCGTTCCCGAAGACTACATCAGGGCACACCTGGACACGGTGCTGCACGGCCTGTGTCTGCCAGCCAACCAGAAACCGATCGACACGAGAAAGTAACCAATCATGAAACGCTGGTTGAAATGGGCCATCGCGGCGCTCGTCGTGGCTGGGCTGGGGTTCGGAGTCATGCGTACGCTTGCGGGGCGCAAGCTGCAGCAGGAGACGCTGGCCGCGCAGGCCGCGCAACGTGCCGAAGCGCCGGTTGAACTCGCGGCGTCGGATGTGGTGCAGGTCAAGACACGCACGATGTCCCAGGGCTTGGCGATCTCGGGCGCGCTCAAGGCCGCCAACTCGGCCACGATCAAGGCCAGGGTGGCCGGTGAACTGCAGGCCATGACACTGCGCGAAGGCGATTTCGTCAAGGCCGGACAGGTGGTGGCGCGGGTGGACGCCACCGACGCACAGGCGCGGCTGCGCCAGGCACAACAACAGGCCGAATCGGCCAAGGCCCAGGTCGACATCGCCAAACGGACCTACGACAACAACAGCTCGCTGGTCGCGCAAGGGTTCATTTCCAAATGGTCGCTCGACTCATCGAGCGCCAGTCTGGCAGCGGCCGAGGCGAATTTCAGGGCGGCACAGGCCGGTGCGGACATGGCTGGCAAAGTGCTGGAGGACACCGTGCTGCGCTCACCCATTTCGGGCCAGGTGTCGCAGCGGCTGGCGCAAAACGGCGAACGCGTGGCGATCGACGGCCGGGTGCTGGAAATCGTGGACCTGGGCCGGCTCGAACTCGAAGCCAGCCTGAGCGCCGCCGATTCGCTGGTGGTGCAGGTGGGCCAGAGCGCGGGGCTGCAGATCGAGGGTGTGAGCGCGCCGATCCGTGCCACGGTGGTGCGGATCAATCCGAACGTCGTGGCCGGCAGTCGCTCGGTGCTGGCCTACCTCGCCGTCGATCCGGTCCCGGGGCTGCGCCAGGGATTGTTCGCGCAGGGCACCCTGCAGACGGGCACCACGCAGGCGCCGTCGGTGCCGCTGAGCGCGGTGCGAACCGACAAGCCGGGGCCATACGTGCAACTGCTGGACAACAACCGGATCGTCCATCGGCCGGTGGAGCTGGGTGCTCGCGGTGAATCGGATGGCCAGTTGGTGGTCGCCATCAAGGGCGTTGCCGACAACGCCAACCTGGTCAACGGCAGCGTCGGCGCGCTGCGCGAAGGTACCGCGGTCAAATTCACAGCCGGGGCGAAGTAAGTCATGTGGTTTACCCGCGTCAGCCTGCAGAACCCGGTCTTCGCCACCATGGTCATGCTGGCCCTGGTGGTGCTGGGTCTGTTTTCCTACCAGCGCCTGCAGATCGACCAGTTCCCGAACGTCGATTTGCCGGTCGTGGTGGTGATCACGGATTACCCCGGCGCGTCGCCCGAGATCGTCGAGAGCGAAGTCACCAAGAAGATGGAAGAAGGCGTCAACTCGATCGCCGGCATCAACGCGCTGACCTCGCGCACCTACGAGGGCCAGTCGGTGGTGGTGATCGAGTTCGGACTGCAGGTCGACGGCCGCAAGGCCGCCGACGACGTGCGGGAAAAAGTGGCGGCGATCAAGCCGCTGCTGCGCACCGAGGTCAAGGAGCCACGGGTGCTGCGCTTCGATCCCTCGGCCCGGGCGGTCTGGTCGGTTGCGGTGCTGCCGGACACGTCGCGCGGGGCCGGAAACGCGCCGCGGGCGGCGATGTCGGACGTGGAACTGACGAACTGGGCCGACCAGTTCTTCAAGAAGCGGCTCGAGAACGTGCGCGGTGTCGGCTCGGTGTCGGTGGTGGGCGGCACCAAACGTGAAATCAACCTGTACCTGAACCCGCTGGCACTGGAAGCCTTCGGGCTCACACCCGAACAGGTCGTCTCGGCCGTGCGCAG
>JANLQZ010000544.1:0-5533 GCA_031368125.1 Betaproteobacteria bacterium | reverse complement strand
TTGAAGCCGCCGCCTGTGCCGGAAACACCCACGGTGACCTTGATGCCCTTGTTGGCCTTCTGGAAATCCTCGGCCACACCTTCGGTGATCGGGAAGACGGTGCTGGATCCGTCGACCTTGACGACCTGTTGTGCCAGGCTGGTCAAGGGGGCCGCAGCCAGGAGCGCCAGGGCGGCGGCAGCGGCGGCAAGTGATTTGATCGGACGCAGTTGCATGGAAATTCCTTTCAGTGTGAATTCGACTTGGGCACACTGTATGGGCCGCTTGTGACGGTTTGATGACATCACCTTCATCGCGTTGACGCTGACTTCTCTGGCGTCGGCATCCGATGCTGCTGCCCCCAAGTTGCGAGACGCCGAAGTCGCCGGGCGGTCAAGGCAATCTGTGTGGCACCGACGAAGTCGCGGAAGCAGTGGTCCCACAGGGCGCCCACGGCACCTGCTACCAGCACGTGCATTGACGCTGCGCATAAGTGTCGCCTTCCGATTGATCCCTAATACAGGCACTGCGCCCTGAAAAAAAGCCAGCGCAGCACAAGTCGACATCATGAAATTCAATGGCCCGGAACCCCGCCCGCTCGAGCTCGAGCTTGAGCTCAAACTTGCCCTGCCAATTTCAACCCGCGCCGAGCTGGCGAAACTCCTGGCGCGGGTGCCCGTGCTGGCCCGGTGCAAGCCAACCGAACTGCACCTGCACAACATCTACTACGACACTGCGGAGCAAACCCTGCGCAAGGCGCGCGTCGCATTGCGCATGCGCAGGTTAGGAAGTGGCGGGCGACCGCGCTGGTTGCAGACCCTCAAGATCGGTGGCAACGGGGACTCGGCGCTGAGCCAGCGCGGGGAATGGGAGACGCCGACGGCGGGTGGCGCACTTGAACCGGGCGCGCTCGAAACAACTCCGTGGTCAGATATCGACCCGAGCGGCACGCTGTTCGCTGCACTCAAGCCCTGTTTTGTGACGACGTTCGATCGGACGGTCTGGCGGGTACGACAGCGCGACGGCAGCGAAGTCGAGGTGGCATGGGATCGGGGTCACGTTGCGGCCGGCGCAAGGACCGCGCCCATCTGCGAACTCGAACTGGAGTCACGCGCGGGTGGGCCACGGGCGTTGTTCGACGTCGCGCGGCAAATCGCGCGCACGGTCGCTGTGATTCCGCTGGCCTTGAGCAAGTCTGAACGCGGTTACGCCATGGAGCAGGATGGGCTGGGTGTTGCTGTGCACGCCGTGCCTCCAATACTCCAGGGCGACCTGTCGGTTCCGCAAGCCGCGCAATGCGTGCTGCGCGAGATGCTCTGCCAGTTCACGTCGAACCTCAACACCCTGCACGCCTCTGACGATCCCGAGGTGGTGCACCAGGCACGGGTGGGCTGGCGGCGTTTCACCAGCGCCAGGCGATTGTTCAAACCGGTGCTGGCGGAAATTGCGCAACCAGCCTGGCAAACATTGAAGCCCTTGTTGCGCATCTTGAGCGACCTGCGCGACCTCGATGTGGCCCGCGCCGAAACACTGACGACCCTGGCTGAGGCCTATGTGGCCGGCGACGCCCAACGCGCCAGATCATGGCGCGCATTCGCACGTAACATGGACGCCGCCGCGACCCTTGCGCGCACCGCCGTGCGCCATGCTCTGGAAGAACCCGTGATCGGCGCCACGCTGCTGTCGGCCACGCAGTGGCTCGAGGATCTGCCATCGGTGGCGGGACCGGACGCTGTGGCGCGCCAGCGCCCGCAGTCACTCGTGCGCTGGGCCCGGAGTCGGACCAATCGCCTGCATACACAGCTGCAGACGGCGCTGCGGGCGGACAGCAGCGCCGAGAGCCAGCACCAGGTGCGCATCCTCGCCAAACGCATGCGTTACGCCATCGAGGCAATGCGCTCGCTGCTGCCCAGGCGCAGTACCCGTGTCCAATACCGGCTGGCCGTGCAGCTGCAGTCTGGCATCGGGGCCGCACGCGATCTGGTGCAGGCCGCCGCGTTGGCGAGCCGGCTTGGGGCGGACCGAGGCATCGTGGAATTCCTGCGCGGCCTGGCGCTCGGGCAGCAACGCGCGGACAACCGGCCGATGCTGCGCGATCTGGCCAACGGCGGCGAAAAATAGCTGGGCGGTCACCGGGCCGATGGGCGCTCGCGGTGGATGCTATGCTGAGCCAAACTACACCGCTACGCCAATGCAGAACGGAACGCGCCTTGCCGCCGTGGACCTCGGCTCCAACAGCTTCAGACTGGAAATCGTACGCCTCGACCACGGGCAGTTCGAGCGCACCGAATACCTCAAGGAAGCCATTCGCCAGGGCGGCAGCATGGACGCTGAACGCAACCTGAGCGCCGATGCGATGCAACGCGGCTGGGACTGCCTGGCGCGTTTCGGCGAACGGCTGGCCGGGTTCAAGAAGTCCGAGGTCCGCGCGGTGGCGACACAGACGCTGCGTGAAGCCCGCAACCGCGACGCGTTCCTGGCCCGTGCCAACGGCATCCTGGGTTTTCCGATCGACGTGATCTCGGGGCGCGAAGAGGCCCGGCTGATCTACCAGGGAGTGGCGAAGATGCTGCCCCAATCCGCGGAACGGCGCCTGGTCGCCGACATCGGCGGGCGTTCAACCGAACTGATTCTGGGTCATGGCTTCGAGCCCAAGACGATGGAGTCGTACCGGGTCGGGAGCATCGCCTGGTCGACCCGTTACTTCGCCAATGGGCAATTCTCCAGGAACGCCTTCCAGATGGCCGAAATCGCGGCCAAGGCAGTGCTCGACGAGGCGCTGAATGCCTACCCGCGCGAAAGCTGGGACGTCGCCTACGGTTCAGCGGGCACGATCGGCGCGGTTGGCGACATCCTGGCCGCCGCTGGCTGGCCTGCGGGTTCGGTCAGCAAGGCCGGCCTGGATTGGTTGCTTGGCAAGATGATCTATGCGCAGAGTGCGGACCGTTTGCGCCTGGCCGGCATGAAGGAAGACCGGCGGCCGGTCATTGGCGGCGGCGTCAGTATCCTGCGGGCGATATTCGAGCTGCTGCAGATCGACCAGATGCAGGCCGCCACGGGCGGCCTGCGGCACGGCTTGTTGTGTGCCCTGATGGGCGACACCAACGGCGACCAGGATGTGCGCTCGATGTCGGTACAGCGGCTGGTGTCCAAGTTCAACGCCAATGCGGCCCACGGCAGCCGCGTGGGCCGGGTCGCCATCACGCTGTTCGAGCAGGTGCTGGCGGCAACACACGGCGTGGCCGACCTTGACCGCCAGCGCAACACGCGCAAGTTGGGCTGGGCCGCGCAACTGCATGAAATCGGCGCACACATCTCGCACAGCGACTACCACAAACACGGCGCCTACATCCTTGACAACGCCGATGCGATGGGTTTCGCGCAGACCGAATTGCACCGCCTGAGCGTACTGGTGCTGGGCCAACGGGGCAAACTGCGCAAGCTCGACGTCGATTTCGACGACGAGGTACTGGTGCTGCAGCTGCTGAGCCTGCGACTGGCGATCATTCTTTGCCATGCCAGGAGAGACCCGGACACCACCGGTCTGCGCCTTGCACGCGACCCCGGGCAGGTGCGGGGATTCATATTGCGCTGCCGCGCGGGATGGTCTGAAAGCTACCCGCAGTCCGCGCATCTGCTGCGCGAGGAGTCGACTGCATGGCAAAAGACGCCGTGGTCGCTGCTGGTGTCGGAGCCTTGAATGTCCTGGCTCGGACTCCACCTTCAGATCAACAAATCGTTAGTCGGCAATCGATATAAACTATATATACCGTTTATCAAAAGAGAGGGAGCCCATGTCTGCCGTCAAGAAATCGCCAGTTGTTGCCAAGTCCGCCAAGAAGATGGTGGCCGCCAAGGCCACACGCTCCGCTCCGGTCGCCGCGCCCGTGGCGCCCGTGGTCAAGCCGGCCGCCAAGCCGGTCGCCGCTGCTACCCCGCTGGCTGCTGCCAAGGCGCCCAAGCCAGCCGATTGGCCGCAGGCCCTAACCGCGTCCAAGACCGGCGGCAAGCCAGCCAAAGTCAAGAAGCCCAAGCTGGTGCGTGACAGTTTCACCATTCCGAAAGACGAATACAGCGTGTTGGACGACCTCAAGCAACGCGCCGGCAGGTTGTCGAGCCCAGCCAAGAAGAGCGAATTGCTGCGTGCCGGCGTGAAGGCGCTGGCCGCCATGCCGGACGCTGCATTTTTGTCGGCTTTGCGAGTCGTACCCGTCGTCAAGACCGGCCGCCCATCGAAGGGCTGAGGCGCCGGCCCTGGCAGGCCGTCGGTGCGGGGCTCAGAGCACTTCTGGCGAGTGGACCGTAACCACCACCGTCTGCAGCTGTTCGTCGCGCTCACGGCTGCGCAGCCACCAGACGGCGCCGCGTTTGACGGCGCACTCACTGGCACTGAGTTCCAGCAATTGCGCAATCACCTGGCCAAGGGTCGGCTGATGGCCGACCACCAGCACCGTGGCCTTCTCGTCCGGCCATAACACAAGCTCCAGCAACTGGGCGGCGGTGCAACCGGGCGCGAGCTCCGGCCGGATCTTGTATTTGCGACCCAGTGCGATCGCCGTCTGCTCGGTGCGCCGCGCCGGGCTCACCAGGATCCGGGTGATGTCCGGCAACTGGCGATCGAGCCATTGGCCCATGCGCTTGGCCTGCTTTTCTCCCCTGACGGTAAGGGTGCGATCGAGGTCGTTGCCGCTCCCGGCCGTATCGTGGGCTTCGGCATGGCGCCAAAGGATCAGGTTCATCCTCGACCTCCAGCGGCAGCATCGCGCCCCGAATAACGCCGCACCAGGGCGGCCTGTGCGCCATGGGCGGAACGGCGACCAGCCGGCTTGACCCTGGCGTAGCTGCCATCGGGCAACATGTCCCACGCATCGACCTGATCGTGCAGGTAGGCCACCAGGCATTCATCCACGATGCGCTGGCGCTGCGCCGGGTCATTGACCGGCCATGCCATTTCGATCCTGCGCATCATGTTGCGGTTCATCCAGTCGGCGCTGGACAGGTACAAATCCTCGTGGGCACCACAACGGAAGTAGAAGACCCTGGTGTGTTCCAGAAACCGGCCAATCACCGAACGCACGCGTATGTTGTCGGTGAAACCCGGCACCCGCGCAGGAAGCGTGCAGGCGCCGCGCACGATCAGGTCGATCCGGGCTCCGCGCTGCCCGGCGCGAATCAGGGACGCGACCAGTGCCTCGTCGGTCAGCGCATTCATCTTTGCGACGATGCGCCCGGACTGGCCGCTCGCGGCGGCCTCTCCGACTGCGTCGATCTTCTGGACCAGTTTGCGATGCAAATGGAACGGCGCCAGCCACGCCTGGTTCAGGCTGTGCAAGCGGCTCTGTCCGGCCAGGTGAACGAAGACGTTGGCCATGTCGGCGGTCAATGCCGGGTCGGCCGTGAGGTGGCTCAGATCGGTATAAAGGCGCGCCGTGCGAAGGTTGTAGTTCCCGGTGGAAAGATGGCCGTAGCGGCGCAGCTGCTTGCCTTCCCGACGCGTGATGAGCATCATCTTGGCATGGGTTTTCAACCCGACCACGCCGTATACCACCTGCGC
>JANLQZ010000494.1:0-13509 GCA_031368125.1 Betaproteobacteria bacterium | reverse complement strand
TTGCACGCCTTTGTTCTTGAAGGCGGTGCCACACAACATGGGCTGAATTTCGCTGGCAATCGTACGCATCCGGATGCCGAGCTTGATTTCGTCTTCGCTCAAGTCACCTTCTTCAAGGTACTTGTTCATGAACTCTTCGGTAGCCTCCGCGGCCGCCTCAACCATCTTTTCGCGCCACTCCTTGGCCAACGCCAGGAGTTCTGCCGGGATTTCACGGTATTCGAACTTCATGCCCTGAGTCGCCTCATCCCAGATGATGGCCTTCATCTTGATCAGGTCGACGACCCCGGTGAAAGTCTCTTCGGCGCCGATCGGAATGACGATGGGGACTGGATTGGCCTTGAGGCGCAGTTTCATCTGGTCGTAGACCTTGAAGAAGTTGGCGCCAGTACGGTCCATCTTGTTTACGAATGCGAGACGGGGCACCTTGTACTTGTTGGCCTGGCGCCAGACCGTCTCGGATTGGGGCTGAACGCCACCAACGGCGCAGTACACCATGCACGCGCCGTCGAGAACGCGCATCGACCGCTCCACCTCGATGGTGAAATCCACGTGGCCCGGAGTGTCAATGATGTTGATCCGGTGCTCCAACAGGGAGGTGTCCATGCCTTTCCAGAAGCATGTCGTGGCAGCCGATGTGATCGTGATACCACGCTCCTGCTCCTGCTCCATCCAGTCCATCGTCGCGGCGCCGTCGTGCACCTCGCCAATCTTGTGATTGACACCGGTGTAAAACAGAATCCGCTCCGTGGTAGTGGTCTTGCCGGCGTCAATATGTGCCGAAATACCAATATTGCGATAGCGTTCGATAGGAGTAACGCGAGCCATGATCAATCCTTAGTTGCTCGATAAATTCAAATTGCCATGCCCCTCGGGCCGTCCCGAGCCAGTCGGCGGCAGAGATGCCGCTAGGCAAGCGGGGCCTGCAACAGGGGCCAGACGCGAATCTGCGATTCAGGTCCCTGGGTCGCACCGAATCCGCGATCTGGATCCGACCGCTGGCCGCCAACCAGCCGCGCTGACCGTCGGTTAAAAGCGGAAGTGCGAGAACGCCTTGTTGGCTTCGGCCATGCGGTGCACCTCGTCGCGCTTTTTCATCGCGCCACCCCGACCCTCGGTGGCTTCCATCAACTCGTTGGCCAGGCGCAGAGCCATCGACTTCTCGCCGCGCTTGCGGGCCGCCTCCTTGATCCAACGCATCGACAGCGCCAGGCGGCGCACCGGACGCACCTCGACGGGCACCTGGTAATTCGCGCCACCCACCCGGCGGGACTTCACTTCGACCATGGGCTTGACGTTGTTGATAGCCATCGTGAAGGCCTCAACCGGATCCTTGCCGGGGTTCTTCTTTTCAATCTGCTCCAGCGCACCATAAATGATGCGCTCCGCGACTGCCTTCTTGCCGCCTTCCATGATCACGTTCATGAACTTGGACAATTCGACATTGCCGAATTTGGGGTCCGGCAGAATTTCGCGCTTGGGGACTTCACGACGACGTGGCATGTTTCACCTCATTTTCTTCAGTTGGCGGCCTTGCGAGACGCCTTGAGGGTTATTGAAACCCTCACTTACTTGACCCACCCGGACAATTCCGGGCGTCGGGCCATTTCACCTAGCCGCGTCCGTCAAAACGCTACTCAGGAAATATCGGACTGGGTTGCACCCCGCCCCAAGAATCGAGCACCATTGCCCGACCCGATCCATCAAGCCAATCAGGCTTTCTTGGGACGCTTCGCGCCGTACTTGGAACGCGACTGTTTGCGGTCCTTGACACCCTGCAAATCGAGCGAACCACGAACGATGTGGTACCGAACACCCGGCAAATCCTTGACACGGCCACCACGAACCAGAACCACCGAGTGCTCCTGCAGGTTGTGCCCTTCGCCACCAATATAGGAAATCACCTCGAAGCCATTTGTCAGACGCACCTTGGCGACTTTGCGCAGGGCGGAGTTGGGCTTTTTAGGCGTGGTCGTGTAGACGCGCGTGCAGACGCCACGGCGCTGAGGAGAATTTTGCATCGCCGGGCTCTTCGACTTGATCGTTTCGACCTCGCGCCCTTGACGAACTAGCTGGTTGATGGTTGGCACCTAAGCCTCCTAATGACTAAACGCCAACAGCGTTTATGGTTGAACGTCCCAAAACGCCCGGTTAACTAACTAACTAAGACTAAAACTTGAGCTGTTCGGAAATTCCGAAAAGCCTTCTAGTATATCAGCGCCGACCCACAGCCGCAAGCACAGGTAGCAATTTGACGGCACAGCCAAGAATTGCGGGCATTGCCGCCGGTGCCGGCATGGCCGGCAGCCACGGCGCGAAGAGAGGACGATTGGGAGCACCACTGTTCCAGGTTGGCGCACGCAGGCGTCGGAACGCGTGCGCGCGAACGACTACTGGGTCAACTCGTACAGTGCCGAGCCGTCACCGTTGTCCCTGATCAGCCGAATTCCAGGGTGGTTCGGTAGGTATTTGGTTGCCGCGCTCGACGACAGGAAACTCAGCCTCACGCCCGGCACTGGCAAGATGCGCCAGTTCCCGTCGGCAGTCGGGTTGACGGTCTTGCCCGGGGTCAGGGCATCGACCAGCGTGAGGTACTGGACGAGGACCTGGCGATTCTCTTCAGGTGCGTCAAACACCACCTTTTCCGCACTCAAACCCGGGAAGTTGCCACCCCCGAACGCGCGGTAGTTGTTCGTGGCCACCAAGAACTTCGCATCCGCCTTGATCGGGGCGCCGTCGTAGCGCAGGTCTTTCACGCGATTGGCCGTGGCGGCCGCCACTTTGCCATTGACCGCGTATTTGGCCGGCTGGGTGAGGTCCAGTACGTAGCCGACGCCATCGATAGTGTCGAAATTGAATGATGGAAACGCACTGTTGATCAGATCCTGCTGCGGCGCGCCGTTCGGATCGATCTGGTTGAATTGACCCGCCGACATCTCCAGCCACTCCTGAATTTCCGCTCCGGTCAATAACATCGCCTTCAGGGTATTCGGGTAGATGTACAGGTCGGCCGTATGCTTGATCGCCAACGGGCCGGCCGGGATATCGGTGTAATAGGACCAACCTTGGCGACCCCCGGACTTGAATGGTGCCGCGGCCGACAACACTGGGTATTTCTCGTATTCGGTGCCCTGCATTGCCCGCTTGACATAGGCGATTTGTGCATTCGACACGATCTGCACCGACGGATCGTCACCGACCAGCGCGAAATAACTGTAAATCGGTGCACTGCTGACGGCAACCTTGTCACGGATATAGGCGAGTGTGAGCGCATGCTCCTCGCCAATTGCTTTCTCGACCATCGGGTCGGATTCGGCGATCGACCGCTTCCCGACCCGATCGAAAATCGGACGGATACTGGCCCGGCTCCCGGTAACGCTCCAACTCCCACTGCGGTTGTCCAGGGTCAGGTCGATCACCCCGAGATGGTCGCCCCATCTGCCTGGCATGACCGCCGCCACGCCATTGATGGTGCCGCGAACGGCGTCAACCTTGGGGTAGCTCGCAAAGGCCGGGCTCGGGAATTCCGCGTGGGCATGACCAAACAGGATCGCGTCCACACCCGGTATTTCGGCCAGTCTGGAGACGGCATTCTCGGCAAACTGTCCAACTTCGCCTTTTTCAAACCCGGAGTGCGCAATCGCGACCACCAACTGCGCTCCCCGCGCGCGCATCTCCGGCACGTATTTCCTGGCCACGTCGACCATGTCGCGCGCGATCACCCGCCCGTCCAGGTTGGCCTTGTCCCACTGCATGATCTGCGGCGGCACGAAGCCGATCACGCCAACCCGGATCGGGTGCTGCTGACCCGACGCGTCCTTGAATTGCCGATCGAGCAGCACATAGGGCGTGAAAACATGCTTGGCATCGGCGGAATTCTTGTCCTTGTCGTCGATGTACACATTGGCGTTGACGTACGGAAAATTTGCACCCTGCAGCGAGCGACGCAGGAACGGCAACCCGAAATTGAACTCATGGTTGCCCAGATTGCCTACGTCGTACGCCAGCTGGTTCATGACCTTGTAGGCCGGGTGCACCTGCCCGTCCTGCAGCGGCCGGACCTTGGCCACCAGGTCCCCCATCGGATTGCCCTGCAACAGGTCCCCGTTGTCGAACAACATGCTGTTGGCGACTTCGGCGCGTGCCGCCTTGATGAGGGAAATCGACCTGGACAACCCGTACTGGTCGGTCGCCTTGTCCTGGTAGTAGTCGTAACTCAGCAGGTTCATGTGCACATCGGTCGTCTCCATGAGACGCAAAGTGAACTCTGCTGCCCCGGCGCCGGCAGCCATGAAAGCGCCAACGAGGCCAGCACCGAACAGTCGCTTGTACATGCTGCAACTCCTCGTGTTATCGGACAAGGACAGCATTAGATCAGACGGTGGGTCATTTGATCCACAGCCGCACCGCATCCCACGCACGCCCGAGAATTCCGGCCTGTGGCACTGCCTCCAGCGCCACCAGCGGTATTTCCGCCAGGGCCTGGTCGCCCATGACCACCCTGAGTGTCCCGACCGGTTGCCCCTTGGAAAATGGCGCCACCAACGGGTCGGGCCGGACGATCTTGGTCGAGATCTTGGCGGCCGTGCCGGTTGGCACGGCGACCACCACCATCTGCGTGCGCCCGATCTTGAGGGTCGGCTCCCGGCCTTTCCAGACCACCGGCGTGGCCACCGGCTGGTTGGCGTCGAACAACTTGACGGCTTCGTACGCTGTATATCCCCAGTTCAGAAGTTTTTGCGATTCATTGGCGCGCGCGTTTTCGCTTGCCGCACCCAGCACCACCGAGAGCAGTCGCCGACCGCCCGATGCCGCGGCCGTACCGGACGCCGCACCCGGCTGCACCAGATTCGGGAAGTCGCGCCGCGCGGTCGCGATCATGCAGTAGCCCGCGGCATCGGTGAAGCCGGTCTTCAAGCCGTCTACCGACGGGTCGCGGTACAACAGCAAGTTGCGATTGTTGTCGTTGGTTGCCGGGGTTCCGGCATAACGGTACTTCTTGATCGCGTAGTAACCCACGTACTCGGGGAAGTCGCGCATCAGGCGGGTCGCGAGAATGCTCAGGTCGCGCGCTGTGGTGCTGTGTCCTGCCTGCGTCAGTCCCTCCGGGTTTTTGTACGCGGTGGATTTCATGCCCAGGACCTTGGCCTGCTCGTTCATCATCTCGACGAAGTGCTCGACCGTGCCGCCCACGCCTTCGGCCAACGCCACGGTCGCATCGTTGCCGGACTGCACGATCATGCCTTTGATCAAGTCCTCGACCGGGACCGACATCTTGGGATCGATGAACATGCGCGAGCCCCCCATCTTCCAGGCCCGAACACTGACCGGCAACGTCTGCGCGAGGTCGACCTTCTTGTTGCGCAATGCGTCGAACACGAGGTACGCGGTCATCAATTTGGTCAGGGACGCCGGTTCGACCGTGGAATCCACGTCCTTTTCGGCCAGCACCTGGTTGGCAGTGACATCGATCAGCAAAAAGGAGCGCGCGGCAATCTCCGGCGGCTGCGGAGTCTGGGCCGCGGCCTGCAATGACAAGGCGGCAACTATTGCAAAAATAATGGATTTCATATGGGAAAAGCGGTTGGTGCGCGGTGCAAGGCCGGTACACGGCCAGCGCGGGTTCGGCGTGTTGGGCGCCGCGCGCCCGCTCAGGGGCTCGAATTGAGGTGGCGAACCACAAGACCGCGCAGAAGGGTCAATTGTCCGTGAAAAAAATGCGACGCCCCGGGCACCACGGTAACCGGCAGGTTCTGCGGTCGCGCCCAATCGAACACGTCGGTCAACGGCACGGTATCGTCGTGTTCACCGTGCACGACCAGCGTCCTTGGGTGCACCTCGGCCGGCACCGGCGCGACCTCGAAGCGGCTGGCGGCGGTGCCCACCAACACCACGTGATCCAGCGCGCGCGTGCCGTGCAACACCTCCACCGCCCGACTTGCCACAAAGGCGCCAAACGAAAAGCCCGCCAACGCCAGATGGCCGGCATCGGCACTTTGCTCCACGACCGACAAAAAATCCGCCAGTTCGCCGCGCCCCGCGTCGTAGACACCCGCGCTTGCGCCGACACCGCGAAAATTGAATCGCACCGCGCTCCAGCCGCACTGAACGAACGCACGCGCCAGCGTTTGCACCACCTTGTTTTCCATGGTGCCGCCAAAGAGCGGATGGGGATGGGCGATGACGGCAACGCCGCGCGGTGCGCGGCCCTCCACCGGCGCGGGTTCGTCACGCAACAGTTCCAGCGCGCCAGACGGGCCGGCAAGCATCAAGCGCCGGGTTGAAACGTTCACGGCAAGCGCCTTACCGGGTCCGACACGGGCTTCGCCATGCCGGACCGGCCAGGCCGGAAAATTGGCGCCACGGCGTCATCGCCCAAGATGGGGAGGAATCAACAATCGCTCGACAACCTGCCCGTTCTTGAGATGGGATTCGACAATTTCGTCAATGTCGAGCGCATCCATGTACGTGTACCAGACCGCCTCCGGATAAACCACCGCCACCGGCCCGGCGGCACAACGGTCCAGGCAACCCGCCTTGTTGACGCGCACCTGCCCCGGTCCGGACAGGCCGGCCGCCTTGACCTGCGACTTGCACCGGTCGAAGCCCGCCTGGGCCTGGTGCTGGGCACAACACTGTTCGCCGTTCTTCCTTTCGTTGAGGCAGAAGAAGATATGGCGCTGGTAGTACGAATTTCGGCCCGAAGCGCTGGCGCTGGTGGTTTCGCTCATCCGGAGATTTTAGTTTTTTGCGTCCTGTCCCCAGACCTGGGACAGCAGGTACACCAGCGCCGCATAGGGCCACAACCAGCCCAGCCACTGCGCCAACCCGTGGAACCGGATGAAACGGCCCTGCTCCCAGGCCTGCAGTGTCTGGCTGAAATACGGGTCGGCCGGGGCCTGGTTGAGCAAGCTCAGGTAGATGCCCATGGCCATCAGCGCCAGCGCGGCACTTGCACGTCGGGGTGCCCGCGCCAATGCAATCGCCATTACCGGCGCCGCACCGAGGCCAACCAGCACCGGCGGCTGCAGCCAGTCCCATGCGTGCTGGGGTCCGTAACTGAGCGCCGCAGACAGGCCCGTTGCGCCGATACCGGCGAGCGTGATCAGCGGGACTAGTATGGCCCGACGGACACCCGAGCGCACGATGCAGTACGCCAACAGGCACGGAATCAGCGCGCCCAGCAACACGCAGACGAACTCGGCGCCGGGCACCAGCGGCTGCAGTTCCATGTCCCGCACCGGCAACCAGTCCAGGAACGGCGTCTCTTCCAGCGTCTCGGCCAGGGTGGTCTCGAGTCGCTCGAGCACCTGCCCCAGACCGAGCGGCACTGCCGCCGGAAAAAGCAGGGCCGCTGGCCACAGCGCCAGCAAAACCAGGGCGCCGCGCGCCTGCGGTACAAACCAGCGCGCCCGTACCCGGCTCCAGCGGTCGATGGTCCCGAGTCTTTCAAGCCAACTGGCCATCACCGCGCCGCTCCAGCCGCCTGCGAGGTTCAGGGCCAGATCCACATTGGAGGGAACGCGCGCGGGCAAGTAACTCTGCAGCGTCTCCATCACCAGGGACAGCGTCAGGCATACGAACGTTGCCGACGCAACCGCGCGCCGCCCACGACCGGTCCGCCATGCGGACAGCGCCAGCAGGAATCCTGCCGGCACATAACCCAGCACGTTCGACGCGAGATCGAAACCGGTCCAGTAGCGCGGCAGCGGCGCCCACAGGAACGCCCACGGCACGATGCCCTGGTCGCGCCAATCGGCAAACGGGTACAGGCTGGCATAGACGATGAGGCCGAAATAACTCAGCGCCAGCGGCCAGGCGGACGTCTTTTGCACCTGCCGCGCCATTCAGAAAGGCTTGACCACCACCAGCACCACTGCCGCGGCCAGCAACAGGACGGGAGCCTCGTTGAACCACCGATACCACACATGGCTTCGCACGCGCGCGCCGGTCGCCAACTGTTTCAGCAGGACGTTGCAAGCTAGCTGGTAAGCCAATACAAGGGCAACCACGCCCAGCTTGGCGTACAACCAGCCGTTTCCCGGTCCCTGGCCATAACCCGGCAGGTCCCGGTAGGCGACCCAGAGCCAGACGCCGAATCCCAGCGCCGGCCAGGCGAGCAGGGCGGTAAAGCGATGGAGTTTGGCGGCCATCAGCAGCAACCGTTCGCGCTCGGCCACCGAACCTGGCGGCACCAGCGCCAGATTGACAAATATGCGAGGCAAATAGAACAGGCCTGCAAACCAACTGGCCACGAACACGATGTGGAAAGACTTCACCCAAAGCATGGGACCAGTTTAGGGCATGCTTGGTGGCAACACGGCGTGACCGCCATCACCGCCATGGCCCCAAAAAAAACCCCAGCACGGGGGCTGGGGGATAAGCCTTTTTTGCTGTCACACATCAAGGCCCCGCTCAGGGAGGAAAAGCGGGGGGCGGCGAACCGCCCACAAGCAATCTAGCAAAGATGGATTCGCGATTCAAGGGTTTTGTTACAGGGATGTCGCTGCAACGACAATTCCGGGTCGGCGCAGGATCAAAACCCAATTCCTCTTTGGGTCTGCCTGCGCGTGGTTTTGGCGTGCCCAATCAGGCACAATTTTCACCATGACACATTACGCTCCCTACCCCATGGGCCGGCCCCGCCGCCTGCGTCGTGATGGTTACACGCGCGATCTGGTGCGCGAAAACCGCGTTAGTGCGCACGACCTGATCTACCCGGTGTTCGTCACGGATGGCGCAGGAAGGCGCGAAGCCGTGGCGTCGATGCCCGGAGTCGAACGTCTGAGCCTGGACTTGTTGTTGCCCGTGGCACACCGCTGTGTCGAGTTGGGTATCCCGGTGATGGCATTGTTCCCCGTCATTGACCCTGCCCTGAAGACGCCCGACGGCCGCGAAGCACTGAATTCCGACGGCCTGCTGCCCAGGGTGGTGCGGGAGTTGAAGAAACACTTCCCGCAACTCGGGGTCATGGCAGATGTCGCCCTGGACCCATTCACCAGCCATGGCCAGGATGGTTTGCTGGACCCCAACCCGGCCGAAAACGGTTACATACTCAACGACGAGACCGTGGCGATTCTCGTGAAGCAGGCACTCACTCAAGCTGAGGCCGGCGTGGACATAGTCGCACCCAGCGACATGATGGACGGTCGCATCGGTGCGATTCGCCATGCGCTCGAAGCCAACCATTTCATCCACACGCGCATCATGGCCTATAGCGCCAAATACGCGAGCGCGTTTTACGGTCCGTTCCGCGACGCGATCGGCTCTGCCGCCAACCTCGGCAGGGCGAACAAGAAGGTCTACCAGATGGACCCCGGCAACAGCGACGAGGCCTTGCGCGAGGTCGCGCTGGACATCGCCGAAGGGGCCGACATGGTGATGGTCAAACCGGGCATGCCGTATCTGGACATCGTGCGACGCGTCAAGGACGAGTTCCGGGTGCCGACTTTTGCCTACCAGGTGAGTGGTGAATACGCCATGCTCAAGGCTGCGGCGCAAAACGGCTGGCTCGACCACGATGCCGTCATGATGGAGAGCCTGCTGGCTTTCAAGCGCGCCGGCGCGGACGGAGTCCTGACCTACTTTGCCCTCGAGGCAGCCGAACTGTTGCAGCGCCAGTAACCAACTTGCGCCCGACCGGACGGCGCATTGCCGCCGGCTGCAATGTGCTGGCTGGTCGGGTGCTGGTGATGCGGTACCGGACTGTGGATCCTATGGAGAAACTATGCGCGTGTTTCAGATCAGCCCGGCCGGCGTCAGCGAATCGGACGCCTTGCCCGCCACTGCCCCAGCCGGAGCTTTCGTATGGATCGCCTGTGAACGCCAGGAATTCGAAACTGTGCAGCCCGAGGTGCAAGCCGCGTTGCAAGCGTTGTGTGGCGTGCAACTGGTGGACCTGCATGTCAGTGACCTGCTCAACCATCAGTTGGCTTCCCGATACGACTACACGGCCCAATACGACCTGCTGGTCTTCAGGCGCCTGGCCGCCGGGCAAACCAGGTCGGGCGCAGCCACGCTGGCCGCTGGGCCGGCTGTCAAACGCTCTGGTCCGCCGATACTGCGCCGCATCGACACGAGCCCGGTCGGTTTTGCCATCTTCGACAACGTGCTGCTGACCGTCCATCCGGCTGACTGCGCCGTGCGTGAGGCCTATGCCGCCAAGCTCCTGGTCGCCGCCAGGGAACAGGAACAGGGCAGCAGCACGCGCCTGCCGGCCGGCGCCGCCGACCTGATGCTGCGCATCGTCAACCAGATCGTCGACGGGTACCTCGATCTGCGCCGCGAACTCACACGCCAACTCGACCATTGGCAGGTGGAACTCCTGTCGCCCGGCACCCGCTTCAACAACTGGGCCTCGCTGCTCGAAGCGCGCCTGTCGCTGCACGGACTGGACGAAATCTGCGAGGACCAGCGCACCGCGCTGCAGGACTGGATCGCGGCCCTCGCCACGTGGCCCAAGCCGGCCACACCGGTCGCCCAGCGCGACTTCGACCTGCTCCAGGTGCGCAGCCGCGATGTGCTGGAGCACATCGACCGGGTCGTGCGCCACGTACGCCGGCTCGAGCAAAGCACCGAGACCACGGTGCAGATGCACTTCAACGCGCAAGGCAATCGCACCAACGAGATCATGCGCACGCTGACCGCCTTGACCGCGATTTTCCTGCCGTTGAACCTGATCACGGGATTCTTTGGCATGAACTTCGAGTACCTTCCGCTGGTCCATCGACAGAGTGGGTTGTGGTGGGCGATCGGCATCATGGTCATGTTCGGCCTGGCGTTCATCGCGGTGTTCTGGCGCAAACGGTACCTTGCGCGCAGCGCGCGCTGACGGCCCCGGGCACTACCCTCGGGCCAGGTGCTAGATCCATGGCAACACGAGCTTTTCCGTGGCCAACACACGCTGCACCGCGGGACGCGCGAGCACGCGCCGCAGGTACGGCCCCAGCAGGTGCCGATCGCGCGCCGGCCCGGCCGTGAATCCGCGCGTCCAGCGGCACAACATCAGGCAGTACGGGTCGGCCACCGAGTAGTCGTTCCCCAGCAACCAGGGCCCGCCATGGCGCGCCAGTTCGGCATCGAGCAGATCGAGCAGCGCGCCGATGCGGGCCTGTGCATGGGACCGGAGTTCGGCCGCACCGGCCGCGTTGCCCTCGTTCATCCAGCGCTCCGGATAGAAGTAGCTGATCAGCGCCGGCTGCAGCGTGTTGGTCAGCCAAATCAGCCATTTGTAGCAATGCCCGCGCTCGGGTGTTCCGAGTGCGGGCGCCAGGCCGGCATGCGGCGCGCTGTCGCTCAGGTGCAGGCAAATGGCCGCAGATTCGTATAACACCAGGTCGGCATCGACCAGCACCGGGATCAGTCCGTTGGGGTTGAGCCGAAGATAAGCGGGCGTTTTGTGGCCGCCGCGTTCCCGGTCGACCAGCACCAGTTCGAACGGTGCGCCGATTTCCTCCAACACGATGTGGGGCGCCATGCTGGCGTTGCTGGGGTAGTAGTGAAGCTGAAGCATGGGAACTCCTGGTGGTCGAGGCCTGGATCGATGCAGGGTCACGGCAGCCCGAACACCGAGGCGCCGTTGCCCCAGCCGATCTTGTGCGCCACATCGGGCGGCAAATCACCCAGCCAGCCGCGGTAGCCCTTCATCAACTCATCGTAATACAGCCAGCGCTGATTGATCCAGGTGTCGGAGCCGATCAGGAACCGGTCCGGGTATTTCAGCAGCAGGGCGCGCCACTGCGGACACAATTTGCCATCGTCGCAGGTCAGGCCCGGCCGGTAGGACAACTCGCCCATCAGCAGCGGGTAGCGGCCCAGCAATGCGTCCACACGTTCCACCGCGGCCCCACCAATGCCGGTGTGGGCCCAGATCAGCCGCAGCGTCTTGCCGCCCTGGGACGCGTGGGCCATCAACAGGTCGATCGCCAGGTCGTCCACATGCGCGAGCATGACCAGCTTCTTGCTCTCGGCAAACTGCACCAGCTTTCTTGCCACCGGGCCGTTGGCGTTGGCGCTGTCGTAAAGATGGAACTCGCCGATACCGCGGTAGGGTCCGCTGGCGGTGCCGCGCGCGAACTCGGATTGCACCATCTCGTAGATGCTGTCGTCGCGAAACCAGTTGTCGTAGTCGGCGCGGGTGCGGTACAGGCGGATGAACGGAACCACTACCAGGCCGGCTGCGGCCTGGCGTATGCCGGCATCCTGCGTCTGGCGGTGTGCCTGTGCCAGCGCCCTGGTGCCATCGTTCGGGCGCGAGTTGGCAATCACGGCCCGCACGCCGTTGCGCCCGATGCGCGCCAAAACGTCGGCCAGCGGGTGTGGGCCAGTCTGCCCGTTCCAGGCCTCTTCGTTGTAATGCAGGTGGGCGTCGAACAGCGGCCCGCCGTAATCGAGCGCCTGTGCCGTGCCGGCCATCACCATCGCGCACACCACCGCCCGAAGGCAGGCCCGGACCGGCGCCGACCACCGCCGTGCGAACGGCCCAAGCCGTGTATAGCCCGTGCGCAAGTCAACCCACATGGCGCGCAAAAAAAGCCAGCGTCCGCTCACGGGCCAAGCTCGCGGCCGACACATCGTAGGAAGCACGGTGGTCACAGTTGAAGCCGTGGTCGGCGTGGTAGACCTGCACCTCGACACGCGGCTGCGCCTGCCTGAACGCCTCCACGCTGTCGAGTGAAATCCAGTGGTCCTGGTCGCCAAAATGGCACAACACCGGGCACTTCGGTTGGCGCGCCGCCTCGCCTGCGGCGGTCATGCCGCCGCCGTAATACGGCGCCACCGCACTGAGCCCTTTCAATCCGCAGGCGCTGCGCCAGGCCAGCAGGCCGCCCCAGCAGTAACCCACCAGGGCCACCTTGCCGGCCTGGCCCGCGTAATCGATGGCGGCCTGGATGTCGGCCATCACACCGGGCGCGGCCAGGGTCTCGACCGCCGCCTTGAGTCCGCGGCCGGCGTCGATGTCGGCCGGGTTGTACCCCAATTCGACGTTCTGATCGACACGCTGGAAGGTCGCCGGGGCCAGCGCAAGGTATCCCTGCCCCGCATAACTGTCGGTGATCGCACGAATATGCGCGTTGACGCCAAAGATTTCCTGCAAGACGACCACGGCGCCCCTGGGCGGGCCGTCGGGCCGCGCCACATAAGCGGGGCACAAGAAGCCGTCAGCGGCTGTGATTTGGACGGTCTCGGACACAAGTGGCTCCTGATGGTTTGCAATTCAATCAAAACGGTGGTGTGTCGCGCAATCGCTGACCCATTCGCCCCGAGCACGTCACACGGCTTCGACAGGCTCAACCCGAACGGTGCAATGCTGCTCGAAACTCTCGGCATCAGGCCCCGCGCAACCGGCGCTCGACAAAATCGAGCCGATCCTGGCCCCAGAATATCTCTCCAGCGATGCGGTAACTCGGCGCGCCGAAGATTCCAGCGTCGATGGCGGCCTGGGTGTTGGCGTCATAACTCTGTCGCACAGCGGCGCTGCCCGCCTGCTCGAGCCGCGCAGCGGCCAGC
>JANLQZ010000493.1:0-13836 GCA_031368125.1 Betaproteobacteria bacterium | reverse complement strand
ATGTTTCCGGCGTCGTCCTGCGGCACGTTGAGATCGGCGCGGATGAAGACCCGTTTGCCGGCGACCTGGCCCTGGGCGCAGAGATCAGAGAATCGGATGTAGTTCATGGCACGGTGCAATGAGCTGTGGCAAGGACCAAATTGTAGGCGTCAACGGCAGGTCGAGAACCAGTCCATCTCCTGCTTGTACAGGCTGGTCTGCACATCCAGCAGCCCCAGCACGGAATGGAAAAGGTTGTCGTGCGACAGCGGCTGCGCGGCGTGCTGCTGCAGGCAATCGACGCGTATTCCCAGGCGCTTTTGCATCGCGCCGGAAAGCCAAGTCACCATCGGCACATGGGTCTGGGTGTCGGGCGCCAGCGCATACGGCAGTCCGTGCAGGTACAGGTTGTTCTCGCCCAGCGACTCGCCATGGTCCGAGACATACACCATGGCGCCATCAACCTTGCCGTCGCGGCTGCGCCGGTCGAGCCAGCGCACGGTGCCGGCCAGCACATGGTCGGTGTACAGCAGCGTGTTGTCGTAGGCATTGAGCAACTGTTCGCGCGGGCAGTCCTGCAGCACGTTGCTGGAACATTCGGGCAGGAACTTCTTGAAGGCCGCGGGCGATCGGCGGTAGTAGGCCGGACCGTGGCTGCCCATCTGGTGCATCACCACCACCACGCCGCGCGCACGCTGGGCACTGTCGAGCGCGGCGATGCGTTCGTCCAGACCGTGCAGCAGGATTTCGTCGAGGCACTCGCCGCCGAAGCACAAGCCCGGCACGTCGAGCGTGCGCGTGATGACCTGATTTACGCGCGCGCACAAACCCTTGCAGCCCGACTGGTTGTCCAGCCACAGTACCGCCAGCCCGGCGCGCTGCAACAGGTCGAGCAGGTTTTCGAATGGCTGCGCACCGGCCTCGTATTCCCGTTTGCCCAGGTGCGAAAACATGCACGGCACCGAGGCCTGCGTGTTGGTGCCGCAGGAGCGCACCTGGCTGAAATAGGTCAAGCCGCCGGCATCGCGCAGCGCCTCGTGCTCCGGGTTGGTGCGACGCGCATAACCGCCGAGCGAGAAATTCGCCGCCCGCGCCGTTTCACCGACCACCAGCACCACCAATGGCGCGCGCTGCTGGCCGGCGTAACTCGGTCCCAGCCGTGCGTCCTGGCCAATCGGTTGCAGCACACGCCGCGCGCGTGGCAGCTGGTCGGCCAGCAACTTGCCACCAGCATAGATCGCGTTGAGCGGATTGACCAGGTAACGCACCTGTTTGTGGTTGCGCATCAATGAGGCCAGGTCCTGGTACGCCACCAGCGTGACCAGCGCGAGCAGCGTCAGTGCGGCCAGCATCGACAACAGGTTGCGCCAGGCCTGCGACCAAAAGGGCCGCGGCGCGATCTTTTGCCTCAGCAGCCAGGCCATGGGCAAGCCGGCCAGCACCACCAGGCTGAACACCAGCGACCAGGACATCAGGTCGCGGACCTCGCGGGCATCGGTGTTGACCACGTTGGCCAGCATCGTGGCATCGATGACGACGCTGTACTGCAGCATGAAATAACTGCTGGCTGCGGCGGCCAGCAGCAGCAGGAACGCTACCGGCTTGAGCAGCCTGGGCCACGCCAGCAGACTCAACAAGACCATCAAGGCGGTCGTGATCCACACGGCCAGGCCGAGCGAGAACAACAGGCCGCGCCAACCCGCGAGCTCCGGCAAGGCCCAGGTGGCGCGCCAAAGGGGCAAATTGCCGGCCAATGCAAGCCAGCCGCTCAGCACCAGCGCCAGCATGCCCGGGCTCCAGGCACGCGGCCCGAAGAGCGGGTTCGAGCGGCCGGGTCCGACGGCTTCGACAGCCGCCGGCGCAGAGGGGTCAGCGGGAGCCGGCATGGGACGTTCGGGCAAGGACGTGTTCGGTCGTCATCGGTGGAACATTGGCATAAGGCACATTGGGTTTGCCGTACCGGTCACCAGCCCCAGCCGATGTGCAGTGGCAGATAGACCGCCATGCCGGCGACGATCGTGAACAACACGTCCTTGCGCCAGAAATAGGCCGCGGCGCCCGCCGCGGCGGAGAACAGCCGGGCGTCCTGCCAGGTGGTGACCAGTTGTCCCTGGGTACTGACGATCTCCGGCAAGACCACCGCGGCCAGCGCGGCGATCGGTGCGTATTGCAACCCGCGCTGGGCCCAGTGCGGCAGGTGCCAGGGCTTGCCGGAAATCAGGAAGAATCCGCGCGCCAGCACCGTGACGCAGGCCAGACCCAGGATCACCGAGACCGTATGCCAGTTGATGTCGGTCATGGGCGCGCCCCAGGGACATGGTTTGCGCGGGGCCGCAGTTTTTCCAGCGCCAGGCACAGGATCACCGCGACAGCGATCGCGAGCACGACATTGAGCTTGAGCGGCAATGCGTACGCCGCCACACCGACCGCCCCGGCAATGGCCGCTGCAAGCACGCGCATTTTCGTGCTGGCCAGCGAGCACAGGATCCCGACCAGGCACAGGATGCCGGCGAAGCCCAATCCCCAGGCTTGCGGAACCAGGTTGGCCAGCACCACGCCGAGTACGCTGGAACTGACCCAGGCGCCCCAGTTGCACAGGTCGTTGCCACTCAGATAGGCCTCCTGCGCCTTGCGCCCGGCGTTGTCGGCGGCGGCATGGGGGAAGCGTCGCGTGAACAAGACGTAACTCAGGTCGGCCGTGAAATAACCGTGCGCCAGGCGCTCCCACGCCGGCAGGTGCGCCAGATAGGGCCGCAGGTGCAGGCTGAACACGACAAAACGCAGGTTGACGCAAAAAGCCGTTGCCAGGATGACCCAGACCGGCGCACCGGCAAGGAGCAGCGGCACCGCCGCCAACTGCGAACTGCCCGCGAATACCAGCAGCGCCATCAGCAACGATTCCACCACCCCCATGCCGGACTTCACCATTGCCACGCCGGTCATCAGGCCCCAGGCGGCGATGCCGGGCACCACGCGCTGGAAATCGCGGATACCCACCAGGAACTCGGGATGGGAGTTGTTCTCGCGGCGAAAGAACATCAGGCGCCTGCCAGGCCGCGGCCGAACCGCATGCCGGGGTGCAGCGGGAAACCGCGCAGGAACTCGTCACAGCCCAGGCGTTTGCCACCGGAGCGCTGCAGTTCGCACAGGCGCAGCACCCCCTGGCCACAAGCGACCTCGATTCCGGCTGCGCCGACACCAAGGATCGTGCCAAACGGAGCCTCCGGTGTCCGTGTATCGGTGGCCACTTCGGCGCGCCATAACTTTAACGGTTGCCCGCCCAGCTCGGTCCACGCGCCAGGTGTCGGATTGAAGGCGCGCACACGGCGCTCGGTCACTGGTGCGCTGGCCGCCCAATCGACCAACGCCTCGGCCTTCTCTACCTTGCGTGCATAACTGACACCCTCGGACGGCTGCGGACGGGCTGCCAGTCGGCCCGCAGCCGCCAGTTCGAGGGCATGCACGATCAATTCCGCGCCCAGCCGCGCCAGCTTATCGTGCAGCGTCGCGGTGCTGTCGGCAGTCGGGCCGGTGTGCGTTATGGGCAACTCCTGTGCCAGCAGGATATCCCCGGTATCGAGTCCTGCAGCCATCTGCATGATGCAGACCCCGGTCCGGGCGTCACCGGCTTCGATCGCCCGCTGGATCGGCGCGGCGCCGCGCCAGCGCGGCAACAGGGAGGCATGGATGTTGATACACCCCAGGCCAGCGAGCGTGCTGCCCTGGCGCCGGCGCATTGCCTCGAGTACCCACTGCGGCAGGATCAGCCCGTACGCGGCAACCACCATGGCATCGGCGTGCGCATCCTCGATCGCTTCGCGCGCGACCTCTGCCTCCGGCGCGAAAGCACCGTCCAGGCGCAGGCTGCGCGGCTGGGCCAGCGCGATACCGCGCTGGCGCGCGAATACCTTGACCGGTGACTGGTGCAGTTTCATCCCGCGACCAGCCGGCCGGTCGGGCTGCGTCAGCACCAGTGGCACCTCGATGCCGGCGGCGCACAGACGTTGCAGCGCGATGCTTGCGAACTCCGGCGTACCGGCAAAAATGACCCTCAACCGAGCTCCTCGCGTTGGAGCTTGCGCATCTTGGTTTTGATTCGGTTGCGCTTGAGCGGTGAAAGATATTCAACGAACACCTTGCCTACCAGGTGGTCCATTTCATGCTGGATACAGACCGACAACATCCCTTGCGCATCGATGCTGCATGTGACGCCCTCCCGGTCCAGCGCTTGTACCCGGACGGCGTCAAAACGCTCGACGCCGTCGTAAATGCCGGGAACCGACAGGCAGCCCTCCTCGTTGACATGTTTTTCGGCGCTGGTCCAGGTGATGGTGGGGTTGATCAATACCAGCGGTTGGTCGCGCTGCTCCGATATGTCGATCACGATCAGGCACTCGTGCACATCGATCTGAGTTGCAGCCAGCCCGATTCCCTTGGCTTCGTACATCGTGTCGAGCATGTCGGAGATCAGCCTTTTGAGACGGGTATCGACCTGCTGCACCGGGCGGGCGACCTTGTGCAGTTTGGGATCGGGATAACAAAGAATGGGTAACAAAGCCATGGAATCTCTTCAAAGATGTCGTTATTTTCGCTACTTTTCTGCCAGGAAGTACGGGGACGCAACAGAAAACGTTGCCCAATCAAGGACTTGAGCGCAGAATCGTGCGTGATTTGTCAAGATTTACCCGGGACGCCGGCCGCGTGGCGGCCAGCCCCGGGAAGCCTTCAGGGGCGACCACAATGCAGCATGAAATGATCACAAACACGTCGGCACCATCGAAAATCGCCCTGTCGGCACTGGCCGCAGCCGCCGGATGCCTATTCTGCGCCGCGGGCCAGGCGCAGAACCTGCCGATCACACCGGAACAAAAGGCGGTCGCGGCCCAGGTGGCGCAGGCGGGTGTGCCCCTGACCGAACTGGCCGCCAATGCGCCCGACATGTATACGGTCAAGTCCGGCGACACGTTGTGGGCGATTTCCGGCCTGTTCCTGAAGCGCCCGTGGCGCTGGCCCGAGTTGTGGGGAATGAACCTCAACGACATCAGGAATCCACATCGCATTTATCCCGGGCAGCAGTTGTTCCTCGAGCGCAAGAATGGCCGCGCCGTGCTGCGCACCGCCAGCGGCACCGATAGCGGGCCGCCGACCGAGACCATCCGCGTATCGCCACGGACCCGTTACGAGGCGCTCGATGATGGCGCGCTTCCGACCCTTAAGGCGCATTTGATCGAGCCGTTCCTGGCCGAACCGATCATCGTCGACGCCGACGGGCTTGCGGCGGCGCCGCGCATCGTCGCCGCGCAGGAGGGGCGGGTGCTGCTGACCCGTGGCGACCGTGCCTACGCGCGTGGCAACACCGGCAAGCCCTTGCTGGATGCACCTGGAAAGCAGCAGGAGTTCCGCATCTTCCGCAATGCCACACCACTCAGGGACCCCACCAGCGGCGAGGTGCTCGGCTACGAAGCGCAATACGTCGGCAAGGCGCTGCTGGTGCGCAGTGAATCGGCCCAGACCACGACCGACAAGGACGGCAAGGAACAAACCGAAATCACGGCGGCCACCATCGACATCGTCGCAGCCAAGGAAGAAATGCGGGTCGGCGACCGATTGGTGCCCGAACCCGAGCGCGAACTGTTGAGTTATACGCCGCATGCGCCTGCAAGCAGCGCCAACGGGCGCATCGTCTCGGTCTATGGCAGCGCGGTGGTCAACGCGGCGCAAAACCAGGTGGTGGTCATCAACCGCGGCACCCGGGACGGCACCGAGCGCGGCCATGTGTTCGCGATCTTGAAGGACGGTGCACGCGTGGTCGACAAGACCGACACCGAACGGCCGCTGATCAAGCTTCCCGACGAGCGCAATGGGCTGTTGATGGTGTTTCGCACTTTTGATCGACTTTCCTACGCGCTGGTGCTCGATATCACCGACGGTGTCAAGGTCGGCGACCGCCTGATCAGCCCGCGTTGACATCCGCCGCAGGCCGATGCGCATCCGCGGCAAGGCGCATGTGTCGAGCACCAGCGCGTGACACTGTGGCACGTTACGCGCGCGCATCGACACACTGAGGATCTGAGGCATGGACCGCGCCGAACTCGCATTCTGGTTGCGGTTGACACTGACCCCGGGCGTCGGCAACGCAGCGGCGCGCAAACTGCTCGCCGCCTTCGGATTGCCGCACGACATCTTCCGCCAACCTGCCGCCGCAGTGACGCAGGTGGTCGGCCTGGAACAGGCTACGGCCCTGGGCAGCCCACCAACTGGCCTGGAGGAGCAGCTCGCAGCCACCTGGAACTGGCTTCACGAGCCGACAGCTGTAGATCAGGAGCAGCCGTGCCGGATGTTCGTGACGCTCGGAGACCCCGCCTACCCCAGCGCATTGTTGGCCACGGATGACCCACCGCTGGTGTTGTATTTCCAGGGCCACCCGGGCATCACACGCGTATTGGCCGCAGGGCCTGCGCCGGGCGAACTGCTGGTGCATGGCCTTGCCAACTGCATCGCGATCGTTGGCAGCCGCAACCCCACTCCCCAAGGGGCGGCCAACGCGCACCACTTCGCCAAGGCGATGGCGCAGGCAGGGCTCACCGTCGTGTCCGGCCTGGCACTGGGAATCGATGGCGCCGCCCACGAAGGGGCGTTGGAGGGGGTAGGGCCAGCATCGGATCGGCTGGCCACGATTGCCGTGGTCGGCACCGGCCTTGACCGCGTCTATCCGAAGCGGCACCTCGAACTGGCCCACCGGATTGCCCGGCGCGGCCTGCTCATGAGCGAATATCCGATCGGCACGCCGCCCCTGGCGGCCAACTTCCCGAGGCGTAACCGCATCATTGCGGCCTTGTCGCGCGGCACGTTGGTGGTGGAGGCCGCGCTGCGATCGGGTTCGTTGATCACGGCACGCATGGCGGCGGAACAGGGCAAGGATGTGTTCGCCATTCCCGGATCGATCCACTCGACCCAGGCCCGCGGCTGCCATGCGCTGATAAAGCAGGGAGCGAAGCTGGTGGAGTCGGCGCAGGACGTGCTGGAGGAAATGCACTGTTCCGCGCCAGCCCCGGCAGTTGATACTGCTGGCGCAACGCGCAACAGTCTTGCCGACAGCACAGCGTCGGATCGCGACAACGGCCTGCTGCGCGCCCTCGGATTTGACCCGGTCAGCCTGGACGCGTTGCTGGCGCGAACCGGCTTCGACGCGCCGCGGCTGCTGGCGCAACTGATGGCGCTGGAGTTGGAAGGACACGTCGCGCGCCTGCCCGGCGGGCTGTTCCAGCGCCAGGAAACAGCCTGATGCACGTGCGGTCGTCGGACCTTCTTCCGTCCAAATGCCAGCGGCACGCGCAAAACTTCTGCGCTATATTGGCGACATGTTCGAAGTGCTGGTATTCGTCTACGAAAACTACTGGGGTGGCGATGCCTGTCCCCAATCGGAGCACCTGGGACGCAAGTTGAGCGCGGTCGGCTTCGAAGCCGAGGAGATCAGCGACGCCTTGGCCTGGCTCAGCGGCCTGAGCCTGGCGACCCGCAACACCCAGCTTCCAGATGCAACGCCGATACCCGACAACACGTGCGCGATCACGCCGCCGGCGGTCGTGGAGGAATCGTGCAGGAGCATGCGTGTGTATTCGGTCGCGGAGCAGGACCGACTCGGGTCCGAGTGCCTGGGCTTCATCAGTTTTCTGGAATCGTCGGGCGTGCTGCCGGCGCACATGCGCGAGATCGTCGTGGACCGCGCCATGGCCTCCAGTGCGGACCAGTTGAGCCTGGAAGACCTCAAGATCATCGTCTTGATGGTCTACTGGAGTTTTGGCCAGGAGCCCGACGCCCTGGTTCTGGACGAATTGTGCGATGACGCAAGCGACCGGGTAGCGCACTAGATCGACCCCGGCCTTGGCGCCGCCCGCAACGGACGTTGCTCGGACGGCGCGAACTAGCCCAGCAGCCGTTCCGGATTGGCCTCCAGTTTGGCCAGCGCGTCCCTGGTGGCACGCACCGTCAGAGCCTCCTCCTCCTGTGGCAACAACAACCCGGCCTGCAGGTACGCCGCCAGCCGCCCGGACTGGATCAGGTAGGTGTGGCCATCGGCCGATGCAAACAGGTGCAACTGCTTGCGGTCGCTGCGCCACACGAACTGCACCTTGGTCACCCGCCCGTTGTGGTCCAGGATGAACCACGAGCCCAATTCCAGTTCTTGTGCCCAGGCCAGCATCGCGTTGGTCGGCTTGGAACCCCCGTTGGCGACCACGTCGATCGTGGCCGGGTCGATACCCAGCATCAACTCGATGCTTTCGGCATCCAGCGGCAAGTCCCCCATGCCATCTTCACTGACGAAGTCCTCCAGATTGGCGAGCCGCTTCGCCATGGCCTCGATCTGCGCGGCAGGAATGGCTTGCGTCTTGGACAGGAACGCGTCCGCCAGGGTGTCACTGACGGTCTTGATGTGGATGTCCTGCTGGCTCGGTGCCATGCCCAGCAGCGACATGCCGGCACGCAGGCGCTGCAGCAACTTGGGCAGGTCCTGAATCACCCGGGCACGGTCGCTGCGGTTGGGCTTGGCACTGGCCGCCCAGACCAGGTCGGTCGATGTCTTCTTCAATTCCAGGGTTTCCGCATGTTGGGGTCCCTTGCGAACGGCCGCCACCGCGAGTACCTCGGCCCAGACCTTGAACAGGTAGGTCCGGATTTCTTCACGTACCGGGATGTCCTTGAGCATGTTGCGCATCTCGATCGTGTACTGGATCGTGAGCGTTTCCTTTTGCTCGACCTGCTGCGCCACGCTCGCCACCTTCTGCGTGGATCCGGTCCCGGTAAGGAACTTCTGCAGGAACTTCTGGAATTCGGCGTAAACCAGTTCGTAGACGCGTTTGCCGGTCTCGGGATATTGCTCGATCACCTGCACCACCCGCTTGATCTCCTTCTCGAGAGCGCCGCCCTGAATGCCGCTGGCGTCGAAACCCATCACGCACGATCCCATACGGTCAATCAACTGCCTGGCCGGGTGGCTCGCAGTGCCGAAGAAGTCGGGCTCGGCCAGCGCAACGCGCAGGACCGGCATCTGGAGCCGCGCGAACCAGACGCGTATTCCGGGAGGAATGCGGTCCTCCTGCAAGATCGCCTGGAACATCAGGGCGACGATTTCGATCGTGGCCTTTTCGCCTTTGGTCTCCGCCTTTTTCTTGAGCTCGGTGGTTTGCTCACGCAACCGGCCCGCAACCCGGGCTATGCCTGCCGGACTGTAGTCGTCGACCATGGTTCCGGCGCCGCTGTAAGACGCCGCATGGTCCATGCGCACCGCGATTGCCGCCGCCAATGCCGGCGAGGCCGGCTCGTACGACGTCGCTTCGAACTCCGGTCCGACGCGCCCGACCAGCAGGCGTTTGAGCTGACCCAGCACACCCTGTGCGCGACTGCGCGCGCGCGCCAGCGGCGTGGCGGACGTCATCAACCGGGTCTCGTCCTGTGCATTGACATGCGCGCGGGCGTCGCCGGGCGTCGCCTGCTCTGCGCCACGACCCCTGGCGGGCGCGGCACCGTGCGCGATCGGCGGGCCGCCCGATCCGGTCTCGACGGGCGGGTCGGCACTCCAGCGGCCCCGCTGGCCGGCCTCGCCGCCTGCAGGAACCGAAGCGGGGCCATGGTGGCGTGCATCGTCACGCACACCGCCGCCCGCCTGGTTAGCAGCGTAACGCGGAGCGCCACCGGGCATGTAGCCGCTCTGATGCGCCCCGCCACCGTCATGGCCGTGCCCCACCCCGTCGAATATCCCTGCGCCCTCACCGGGTCCGCCGCCCTGCGAGGCCGCGCCACCGTCATGTCCATGCCGGCGATGTCCGCCACCAAAGCCTGCGTCACCGCCTTGCGCGCCGAGGCCTAGGTGACCACTGTGCCGCGCGAATTCCGAGGACGGTCGCGCGCCGGGGGCCGCAGACCTGGATGGGCCAGGCTGCGCCGTCGAGCGCCGTACCCGGTCCTTCAATTCGATCGTCGGCATGATGCCCTGCTCGATCAGGAATTGGTTGGCCTTGTGATAGGCCTGCTTGAGGCGCTCGGACACCAGTGCTTGCACGGCATCGTTGATCAGCGGCCAGCTCCCACTGGGCATTCCGACGGCCGCCCATTGTTCGACCATCTGCAACACCAGCACCTCCGGACGAAGAACGTCGTGCCGGTCCAGGTCATCGGAGTCTTCGAGAAATCGGATGCGCAGGCGCAGATCGTCCAGTTCGGCGCTGACCTTGTCCATCACGCGCAGCACCAGCCGCGACGCCAGGATCTTGTTCTCGACCACCTCGGTGCCAACCAGTTGCAGCCCGTCGATGTCCTGCAGGTCGGTCTTGGCGAACTTCATCGCCGGTGGCTCCAGCGCGGTGTTCCATTGCGCTACGGTCGCGTCGCGCCAGGCCAGCTTGGTACGCTGGAAAAAGGTCCAAGCGTCACGCCGTGCCTGCATCTCGCGCGATGACGCGGCCTCGTTCACCAGTACCGTCAGGCGTTCCTGCGCGGCCGACATGACTTCCGTCATCGCACGCGCCGCGTCGCCCACAAAGCGCGCGCGAACATCCTTGGCCAGTTGGGCCCGCTGCGCAAAGGTCGGTCTCGATACCATGGTTAGCGGATGCTCAAACGGTGGCCCCGGCGTTCGGATCGTTGGGGTCAATCCCCTTTTGCGGATTGCCCTTGACCAGGTCTTCGCGTTTGATGCCCAGCCACATGGCGATGGCGGCACCAACGAACACGGACGAGTAGATGCCAAAACAGATGCCGATGGTGAGCGCCAACGCGAAATAGTAGAGCGTTGGACCGCCAAAAAGCAGCATTGACAAGACCATGATTTGGGTAGAGCCGTGGGTGATGATAGTACGACTGATCGTGGACGTAATTGCGTTGTCGATGATCTGAACCGTGTTCATCTTTCGATAACGCCTGAAATTCTCGCGAATCCGGTCAAAGATGACGACCGACTCGTTGACCGAGTAGCCCAGCACTGCCAGTACCGCCGCCAGCACGGCGAGCGAGAATTCCCACTGGAAAAACGCGAAGAATCCCAGGATGATGACCACGTCGTGCAGGTTGGCGACGATCGCCGCAACGGCAAATTTCCACTCGAAGCGAGCCGCAAGATAGAGCATGATCCCGGCCACGACCATCGCCAGAGCCTTCAGACCGTCTATCGCGAGTTCTTCACCCACCTGGGGACCGACGAACTCCTGGCGACGCAACGTCGCCTGGTTGTCGGCCTTCTTCAAGGCGGCAAACGCGGTTTCACTTTGCTGCGCCGAGCTCACTCCTTTTTGCGCCGGCAACCGCACCATGACGTCGCGCGCGGTGCCGAAGTTCTGCACCTGGATGTCGGTGTATCCCAGGCCGGCTATCACGGAACGCACTTTGGCCACGTCTGCCGGCTGCGTATAACCGACCTCCATGACCGTGCCCCCGGTAAATTCGACCGACAGGTGCAAGCCGCGGCTGAACAGGAAAAATATCGCCAGAAGGAAGGTCAACAACGACACCACGTTGAGCACCAACGCATGCCGCATGAACGGGATATCCCGCCGGATCTTGAAGAACTCCATGACTATTTCCCTTGTCCGGCGTTGACGACCGCCGTGTCACCCTCGGGCCGCCAAACGGTTCCGATCGACACACCCTTGAGTTTCTTGACGCGCCCGTACCAGAAATTGACCAGTCCGCGCGAGAAGAAAACCGCAGAAAACATGCTGGTCAGGATGCCGATGCAATGCACCACGGCAAATCCGCGGACCGGTCCGGAGCCGAAAATCAGCAGCGCCAAGCCGGCAATCAATGTCGTCACATTGGAGTCCAGGATCGTGCCCCACGCCCGCTCGTAACCGGTGTTGATGGCCGCCTGCGCAGAGGCGCCATTTCTCAGTTCCTCGCGCACACGTTCGTTGATCAGCACATTGGAGTCGATCGCCATGCCGAGCGCCAGCGCCATGGCGGCCATGCCTGGCAGCGTCAATGTGGCCTGCAGCATCGACAGCACCGCCACCAGCAGCAGCAGGTTGACGCCGAGCGCGATGCTGGAGAACAGGCCGAACATCATGTAATAGACGCACATGAAGGCCACGATCACCAGGAATCCCCACGTCACGCTGCTAAAACCCTTGGCGATGTTCTCGGCGCCCAGGCTCGGGCCAATGGTGCGCTCTTCAATGATCTCCATCGGCGCCGCCAGCGATCCGGCGCGCAACAGCAACGCCGTGTCGTTGGCCTCGACGGTCGTCATGCGGCCGGAAATCTGCACCCGGCCGCCCCCGATCTCGGTCCGGATGACCGGCGCCGTGACCACTTCGCCCTTGCCCTTCTCGAACAGCAGGATCGCCATGCGCTTGCCCACGTTCTCGCGCGTCACATCCCTGAAAATGCGCGAGCCCTTGGCGTCAAGCGACAAATGAACGGCCGCCTCCTGTGTCTGGCTGTCAAAACCCGGTTGCGCGTCGGTCAGGTTCTCGCCCGTCAGGATCACCTGCTTCTTCACGATCACGGGCTGGCCGCTGCGCTCCAGATAACGCTCGGCTCCAAACGGTACCGGACCGGTTCCCGCTTCCGCCGCACGGGCTTCTGCGCTTTCATCGACCAGGCGCACTTCCAGCGTCGCCGTGCGGCCAAGAATGTCCTTTGCCTTCGCGGTATCCTGCACGCCGGGCAACTGGACCACGATGCGGTCCAGACCCTGTTGCTGGATCACCGGCTCGGCCACGCCCAATTCGTTGATGCGATTGTGCAGCGTGACCATGTTCTGCTTGAGCGCCTGTTCCTGGATGGTGCGCGCAGCCGGTGGTTTGATGCTGGCGGTCAACTTGGTGTCGGCGCCGTCCGGCGCATCGACCGTCTGCAACTCGGCAAACTGGTCGGCAAATACCAGCCTGGCAGCCTCCAGCGCCTGGGCTTCGCGAAACCGCACCTCGATCGTCTGCCCGACCCGACTGATGCCGCCGTGGCGGATGTTCTTCTCGCGCAGCACGGTGCGCAGATCACCTGACAGCGATTCGGCCTTTTTGGTCAAAGCCGCCTGCATGTCGACCTGGAGCATGAAATGCACCCCGCCGCGCAGGTCCAGGCCCAGGTACATCGGCGCCGCCCCCAGCGAGCGCAGCCAGGAGGGTGAGCGCGACAACAAGTTCAGCGCCACGATGTACGACGGGTCGCCGGCGTCCGGCACCAGCGCCTTCTGCACCGCGTCCTTGGCTTTGAGCTGCGTCTCGGTGTTGTCGAATCGGGCCTTGATCGAGTTGCCGTCGAAGGTGATGGCCTCGACCGGGATTCCAGCCGCCTTGAGCGCCTCCTGCACCCGGACCTGTGTTCCGCTGTCGACCTTGACCGTGGACTTGGCAGACGACACCTGCACCGCAGGCGCTTCTCCAAAAAAATTCGGCAGGGTATAGAAGACTCCCACCAACAGCGCAATCACGATGATTGCGTACTTCCAGACCGGGTAACGGTTCATGTTCTGACTTCTATCGGGCTGGCGCGTTGTCCGCGCGTCTCTGGCAGGGACTCACGGCGCGCACCAATTCGCGCCGCCAAAGCCATGCGGTCGGGGGCGCAACGCCAACAACCGCAAGCCATCATTTGATCGAGCCCTTTGGAAGGACCTGCACGACCGCGCTGCGCTGCACCTGAACCTCGACGCCGCTGGCTATTTCGAGCCCCAGGTAACTATCGCCCATCTTGGAAACCTTGCCCAGAACGCCGCCGGCAGTGACCACCTCGTCGCCCTTCGCCAGCGCATCGATCATGGTCCGATGCTCTTTTTGTTTCTTCATCTGCGGACGGATCATGACAAAATAAAGCACCACAAACATCAGCACCAGGGGCAACATGCTCATCAGTGAGGATTGC
>JANLQZ010000046.1:0-13194 GCA_031368125.1 Betaproteobacteria bacterium | reverse complement strand
ACACACGTTCCTGGCGGTACTCAAGGCGCGCAACTTCCGCTCGCTTGCGCTGCTCGAGCACCTCGGGTTTCGTGCCGGCCTGCCCGACCATCTGGGCAGCGCGAACGCCGACCCGGACGAACTCGTCATGTACAGGCCGGCAGGCAGCGTTGAGGGTGCGGCCTGACCGCCGGCTGGCAGAGCTTGGCGCTCAAGAAAACAGACCGTTCGCCCCAAGCATGGGCGGAGCTTGTCCGACGAACGCCATTTGGCATCCGAACCAGCGCAAGGCGCTGGCGGGAATCGCCGCGGCCACGACCGCAACGCGGCGCACAACCCACCGAAACCGACCCCCGGCACATCAGGCCGTGGGTGGGCGCCGGATCGCGTTCGGAAAATACATCGCCGTCAGGCTGCGGCTGTGCACCGGGGAAAAGCCGTCGGCGTAGGCATCCTTGGTCCGGGTGGCGTAACGACGCCAGGCCCGCACCCAGTGGATCTGGTCGCTCACTTCGAGCAGCCCGATGGTCTCGCGGTCGCCGATCAGGATACCGTGCACGCGCAGGCCGAGCTCGGCCTTGCACTGGCGCAGCAGGGCCAGCGTGGCCGGTGTCAGGCCGAACTCGCCATCACTCACGATCAGGATGTCGGCCAGCGCAAAGTCGTTCGTGCGCACCAGCGTGATCGCGCGCTCCAGCGGTGTCTGCACGTCGGTGCCGCCGTCGAAGCTCTGGCCCATCAGGTCGAGCAGCGCCTGCAAGCCCTCGCTCGACAATTCGAGTCGCTGCTCCAGCAGCTCACCGGCCCCGCCAAAAGCCAGCAGGCAACACGCGCGTCGCGCCGCATGCGCGCTGCGCAGCGCCTGCAACACACATGCCTTGGCCACGTTCTCGGGCGCGCCGCGCATCGAGCCCGAGGTGTCCAGGCAGACGATCATCGGCCCGCGCCCGAGCGGCGCGCGGCGCACAGCCGCCAGCGTCACGCGGGTGGCGTCGGGTTGCAGCCGCCACTCGGTCAGGTCGGCGGCGTCTTCGTAGCAAAACAGCTGCTGCTCGGCAAAACGCGCCCGCCACAGGCGACGCAAGGTCGGATGGCGGATCAGCGCCGCTTCGCTGGCCAGCATGCGCGATATCAGGCCAGAGCGTTTCACGCCGCGGACTTCGCTCGGCTGGTCAGCCAGATGGGTGGTGACGGCCACCGCGGCCAGCGGCCGCGGCCGGTCGGCCTGCGGCTGCGCCCGGGTGCTGGGCGGCAGATCGTCGAGGCGCTCGGCGCGCCCGATGCGGTCGATGAAGGACGCCAGTTCGCCGAGTTGCGCCAGCAGATCGCCAATGCGCCGCGCCTCCTGCCATTCGCGGCTGTTCAGGCGTCCGCGCAGATCGTCCCAGCGCAGGTCGGCCAGGTCCCCCAGGCTCCGGAACAGGGACAACACCTGCTCCCAGCCCTGGCGCTGCTGCGTCCATTCGGCCGCGAAGGACTGCAGCATGCGCCCGATCGCGGCCTCGCGCGGCTCGGAGGCGGGCCGGTCGACCAGCCGGTCCAGGTGCCACAACATCACGCGCACGACCTGCCTGGCCATCGCCGCGCTGCCGAGCGTCAATTCGCACAAGCCGAGTTCGGCCACGCACTGGCGCAGCGCGCCGCAGGCTGCGGGATCACCAAAATCGCAGGCCGCGTCGGGCAGCTGCCCGACCTGCAGCGCACTCTCCCAGAGCGGCACCTCGCGCAGGCGCTGCGCGGTCGCGCCGCTGCTGCACACCAGGGCCGGCATCCAGAGGTCGCGCGCCATGCCCGCCAGCAGGTGGAACGGCGCGTTCGCCGCATTCGCCGCCTGCTCCGCGCTGGCAGCTGGCACGACCAGGGCGCCGGTGACGTTCACTGAAGTACCTGCGCCCTGCGAGCTGCGGTGCGAGCGAAGTAATCGGCCTGCTGCCGCAAATCGTCCGAAAGTCGCTCTGAAAATTTCATTGCAAATCAATCACTTAGAACGAGCGACTTGAGAGCTTGCTTGGGGGCGGCCCGGCGCGGCGCTCACAAAAGGTCCAGCCCGGCGGAGCGCAACATGCGGCAGGTGCGGATCAGGGGCAAACCGACCAGGGCGGTCGGATCATCGTTGTCGATCGCGTCGAGCAGGGCGATGCCCAGTCCTTCGCTCTTCGCGCTACCCGCACAATCGTATGGCTGCTCTGCGAACAGGTAGGTCTCGATGGCGGCGTCACTGAGCTCCCGGAAACGCACCCGCACCTGCGCCAGGTCCATCTCGGCAAACTTCGCCTCGGCACAGACGACTGCCACCGCGGTTTGAAATATGACCAACCGGCCGCTCATGCGGCGCAGTTGTGCGGCGGCGGCGGCATGGGCGATCGGCTTGCCGATCGCGGTGCCGTCCAGGTCGGCGACCTGATCGGAACCAATGACGATCGCACGCGGAAACCGCGCCGCCACCGCGCGCGCCTTGGACATAGCGAGACGACAAGCGAGTTGCTGCGGACTCTCGGTCTCACCCGGCGTTTCATCGACCTCCGGCGCCACAACGTCAAATGGAATGCGCAGCCGGGAGAGGAGGTCGCGCCGATACGGCGAAGTCGAGCCCAGGATGACAGGACGGTTCGAAGGGGGTGCCATCTGCCGATTCTCTTACACTGCCGACATGAAACACCCGTCTGGCGCTTACCGTATCGACCCGCGTGCTTTCGCGCAGTCATCGGGCCGCCTGGCCGGGACCGATGTGCTGGCCCGATACGGGCGCATTGTGCAGGAGTGCGAGGGTCGCGGCACCGGTGTGCCGGTTGCCTGGTCGACGCAGGGCGAGCTTCGCGAGGATGCGTCGGGTCAGCATCAGGTCTGGCTGCACCTGCGCGTCGACGCGACACTTCCGATGCTGTGCCAGCGTTGCCTGGAGCAGGTAGACATACCGCTGTCGGTCGACCGATCTTTTCGATTCGTGGCCGACGAGGCGGCCGCGGCGGCACAGGACGACGATGTCGAAGAGGACCTTTTGGTTCTCGCCGCAGAGTTCGACCTCCAGCAACTGGTGGAAGATGAAATGCTGTTGGCGCTTCCCCTGATTGCCCGTCACGACGTCTGTCCCGGTCCGGTGCGCTTGGCTGTGGCTGACCCCGGGTTTGACGCGGCGGCCCCCAAGCGACCCAATGCATTTGCGCAGTTGGCAGGACTGAAGCGGGACCAGGGTGAGGGCACCAAGTAGTTGCGCTATAATCATAGGCTTCGCGCTGGAAATCTGCGGCGTGCACCTACCAACCCGTTGCGGCGCGCATCGCCGCACAATAGCTGAAGGAGCGGATCATGGCTGTCCAGCAAAACAAGAAATCACCGTCCAAGCGCGGCATGCACCGGTCCCACAACGCGCTGGTGGTTCCAGGCATCGCGGTGGAACCCACCACCGGTGAGACACATCTGCGGCACCATATCAGCCCTACGGGTTTCTACCGTGGCCGCAAAGTAATCAAGACCAAGTCCGAAGCCTGACGCAGTCTCATGACAATGGCCCGATGCTATCTGCAAGGTAGCATCGGGCCATTGTCATGATGGGCCGCTCCGGAACTCCTCGTCCTGTTGGCGATAACGATTGCCGATGACCACGATCGCCGTCGATTGCATGGGGGGCGACCATGGCGTCGCGGTCACCGTGCCGGCGTGTCGAAACTTTCTCCTGCACCACCCGCAGGCCAAGCTTATCCTGGTGGGGCTGCCTGACAGCATCGGGCATTTCTCGGACTCCCGCGTGACTGTGGTCGCAGCCAGCGAAGTGGTGGCGATGAATGACCCCATCGAAGTCGCGCTGCGTCGCAAGAAGGACTCGTCGATGCGGGTTGCGGTGCAGCAAGTGAAGGACGGCGCCGCCGATGCGGCCGTGTCGGCGGGCAATACCGGCGCACTGATGGCGATCTCGCGCTACCTTCTGAAAACCATCGAGGGCATCGACCGGCCAGCCATAGCGACTCAACTGCCCAACGCCAAAGGCGGCGCGACGACGGTACTGGATCTCGGCGCGAATGTCGACTGCACCGCCGAACATCTGCTTCAGTTTGCCATCATGGGCTCGGCGCTGGTTTCAGTGCTCAAGAACGACCCGACCCCGTCCGTGGGATTGCTGAATATCGGCGAGGAAGTGATCAAGGGCAACGAAACGATCAAGAAGGCCGGCGAGTTGTTGCGGATTGCGGCCGGAGCGGGCGACCTGAATTTTCTCGGCAATGTCGAGGGCAACGACATCTTCAAGGGCACTGCGGACATCGTCGTTTGTGATGGTTTTGTGGGCAACGTCGCGCTCAAGGCGACCGAGGGTGTTGCCGCAATGATCGGACAGTTCTTGAAGGCGGAGTTTTCGCGCTCAATTTTCACGAAAGTCGCCGCGCTGATCGCCTACCCGGTGTTGCGGGCGTTCAGACACCGGGTGGACCACAGGCGTTACAACGGCGCCGCTTTGCTGGGCTTGCGTGGACTGGTCTTCAAGAGCCATGGCTCGGCCGACCAACTGGCTTTCGAGTATGCGCTGGCGCGCGCGTATGATGCAGCCCGTAACGACCTGCTCGATCGTGTTCAGGCGCGCATCGCGCACGTCGCCCCGCTCCTGGCGGCAGACGTGACGGTCTCTTGATCGGCCGGCTATCAGCAACAACACAGATGAGACGATATTCCAGAATCACCGGAACGGGCAGCTATTTGCCGCCCCGTCGCCTGAGCAATTCCGACCTGGTGCAGGAGTTGGCGGGCAAGGGCGTCGAAACCAGTGACGAGTGGATAGTCGAGCGAACCGGCATCCGGGCCCGCCATTTCGCCGCGCCGGACGTCTGCAGCAGCGATTTGGCGCTGCAGGCAGCGCAGCAGGCCATGATCGCCGCAAAGGTCGATGCCACGGACCTAGACTTGATCATCGTCGCCACATCGACGCCCGACATGGTCTTTCCGTCGACGGCCTGCATTCTTCAGCACAAACTCGGCGCAAGCGGCGGTGCCGCCTTCGACGTTCAGGCGGTCTGCAGCGGATTCGTCTACGCCCTTGGTATTGCCGATGCGATGATCCAGACCGGTGCAGCGCACAAGGCGCTCGTGGTCGGGTCCGAAGTCTTCTCGCGCATTCTTGATTTCACGGACCGCACGACCTGCGTGCTTTTCGGGGACGGTGCAGGGGCGGTGGTTCTGGAGGCGTCGGATACACCCGGCATCCTTGCCAGTGATTTGCATGCCGATGGCAAACACGCGGGAATCCTGTGTGTTCCCGGCAACGTGTCGGGAGGCCAAATCACTGGGGTTCCATTGCTGAAGATGGATGGTCAGGCGGTGTTCAAATTGGCCGTGGGGGTGCTCGAGGACTCGGCGCGCGCGGTGCTGGCGAAGGCCGGAAAATCGACATCTGATTTGGATTGGTTGATTCCGCATCAAGCCAATATCCGGATCATGCAAAGCACGGCAAAACGGCTCAAACTTGGCATGGACCGTGTGATGGTGACCGTCGACCAGCACGGCAATACGTCGGCAGCGTCGATTCCGTTGGCGCTCGACGTGGGCGTCAGGAGCGGCCAGATCAAACCGGGGCAACTTCTCATGCTCGAGGGCGTGGGCGGGGGATTCACCTGGGGTGCGGTCCTGCTGAATCTATAACGCTGGCAGGGACTTCGGGCGCACTGTGCGCTGGAGCGGTTGCTAAGTGACGAACCATGACATGAAACCATTTGCCTTTGTATTTCCGGGTCAGGGTTCCCAGTCGGTGGGAATGCTTGATGCGTGGGGCGATCATCCGGTGGTGGCCCAGACTGTGCGCGAGGCGTCCGATGCGCTCGCCGAGGACATTGGGAAACTGGTTCGTGAGGGCCCCAAGGAAGCGCTCGCGTTGACTGCCAATACACAACCCGTCATGTTGGTCGCTGGAGTGGCCGCGTACCGGGTTTGGATGGCGCAGACTGGCAAGTCGCCGGAGGCCGTCGCCGGGCATTCCCTTGGCGAGTACTCGGCGCTGGTGGCGGCCGGTGTCTTGACGATGGCGCAGGCAGCGCCGCTGGTGCGCCTGCGGGCGCTGGCCATGCAGGATGCGGTTCCGGTCGGTGTCGGGGCGATGGCTGCGGTACTGGGGCTGGATTCCGATCTGGTCGTTGCCACCTGCGACGAAGTAACCAGGGGGTTTGGCGCCGGATCGACTGAGGTCGTGGAAGCGGCGAATTTCAATGAACCTGCGCAAACCGTGATTTCCGGAAGCAAGGCGGCGGTGGACCGCGCGTGTACCGTGCTCAAGGCCAAGGGGGCCAAACGTGCCTTGCTGCTGCCGGTGTCGGCGCCATTTCATTCCAGTCTGATGCGGCCGGCCGCCGAGCGGCTGCGCGAGGCGCTGGGTTCTGTTGTGATGCACCCGCCACATATTGCCTTGGTCAACAACGTGGATGTCGCAGTCGAGGAAAGCAGTCAGCGGATCCGTGATGCCCTGTACCGGCAGGCGTTCGGGCCTGTTCGGTGGGTGCAATGTGTTCGCGCCCTCAAGGCGCGGGGCCTGGCGACGCTGGTTGAGTGCGGCCCCGGCAAGGTCCTGGCGGGCATGGTCGCACGAATCGATCCCGAAATGATCGGCTTGCCTCTGTTCGACCCAGCTAGTTTGAGCGTCGTGCAGAACGCTTTGTCGGTTGAATCGGCGTGATGGACACGTCGGTCGAACGGCAGTTGGCCCTGGTGACGGGCGCTTCGCGCGGCATTGGACGTGCAATTGCGAATGAATTGGCTCGTCAGGGATTTGCCGTGGCTGGCACGGCGACCACCGAGGCGGGCGCGTCGGCAATCGCCGCGGCGCTGGTCGGATTTCCGGGCTGCACGGGAGAGGTACTCGACGTCAATGACGCAGCGGCCGGCCAGGCACTGGTGGATCGCATCGTGGCGCGAAATGGCGGCTTGCAGGTGCTGGTCAACAACGCGGGCATCACGCGTGACATGCTGGCCATGCGGCTCAAGGACGAAGACTGGGATGCCGTGCTGAACACGAATCTCAAGGCGGTATTCCGCATGAGTCGTGCCGTCATGCGGACGATGATGAAACAGCGTTACGGGCGCATCATCAACATCACATCGGTGGTCGGCGCATCTGGCAATGCCGGGCAAAGCAACTACGCGGCTGCGAAAGCCGGCGTGGCCGGCATGACCCGTGCGTTGGCGCGCGAACTTGGGTCGCGAAACATCACGGTTAATTGCGTTGCACCAGGGTTTATCGCGACCGATATGACGGCAGGTTTGTCGGCCGAGCAGAACAAGGCCTTGCTCGGGCAGATCCCGCTTGGCCGCTTGGGCCAGCCGTCCGAGGTGGCCCATGCTGTCGCCTACCTTGCGTCGAAGCAAGCGGGGTACATCACTGGCCAGGAGTTGCATGTCAACGGAGGCATGTACATGTGACTACCTGGCCGGTTTCCAAGCCGAATGATCGGTTCAGCAAAGGCTTTGGAACTCGCTCTGCGAGCCGGCTAAAATCACTGATTCTTCCACAACCCTTCGAGGGAACTCATGAGCGATATTGAAGCGCGCGTCAAGAAAATAATTGCAGAACAACTTGGTGTTGAAGAATCCCAGGTCACCAACGCAAAAGCCTTTGTGGCCGATCTGGGCGCCGATTCCCTGGATACAGTCGAACTTGTGATGGCACTCGAGGATGAGTTCGGCATCGAGATCCCAGACGAAGATGCGGAGAAGATCACGACGGTGCAGCACGCGATCGACTACGCCAACACACACCAAAAAGCCTAGCCTCTCAGGTGCCAGCGCGGGCCGATGTCTTTTGCTCCGTTGTTGCGCCCGTTGTGGTGTGGTCCCCGGCCGCCGGGGTGGCCATCGATTGAACATTGAGTACAGATTTCCATGTCCCGTCGTCGTGTTGTGGTAACCGGTCTGGGCTGTGTCAGCCCCGTAGGCAACTCGGTTTCCGAGTCGTGGGCCAACCTGCTCGCGGGCAAGTCGGGAATCGACCTGATTACGAGATTTGACGCGTCGAATTTCGCTTGCCGCTTTGCCGGGGAGGTCAAGGGCTTCGAGCTCGAGACTTACATTCGGGCCAAGGAAGCCCGCACGATGGACACGTTTATCCACTTCGGGATTGCCGCGGCGGCACAAGCAGTGGCCGACTCAGGGCTTCCCGTAGGCGAGGCACTTGGAGAAGAGATGTCTACGCGGATTGGTTGCGTGATTGGCTCGGGCATCGGTGGATTGCCGATGATCGAAGCCACACACGACGAACTGACAAGCCGCGGGCCGCGGCGCATCTCGCCTTTCTTCGTGCCCGCGTCGATCATCAACATGATCTCCGGTCACGTTTCGATGCGGTTCGGCTTCAAGGGCCCGAATATCGCGATTGTGACGGCCTGCACCACCGGCCTGCACTGCATCGGCGAGGCCGGACGGATGATCGAGTACGGTGATGCCGATGTCATCGTCGCCGGTGGCTCGGAGGCCACGGTATCTCCCCTCGGGATCGGGGGGTTTGCGGCGATGCGCGCTTTGTCCACGCGCAATGACGATCCGGCCACGGCGTCGCGCCCGTGGGATCGGGATCGCGATGGCTTTGTCCTGGGCGAAGGCGCTGGCGTACTGGTGCTGGAGGAACTTGAGCATGCCAAAACACGTGGCGCCAGGATATATGCGGAACTTGCCGGGTTTGGCATGAGCGCCGATGCTGGTCATATGACGGCGCCCAACATGGACGGACCGCGCCGCGCCATGTTGGGTGCCTTGCGCAACGCAGGTGTCAACGCCGATCAGGTCGACTACCTGAACGCGCATGGCACTTCCACGCCACTCGGGGACCTCAACGAAACCAATGCCATCAAGGCGGCGCTGGGTGCCCATGCATCAAGGGTCGTGGTCAATTCGACGAAGTCCATGACTGGCCATCTGCTGGGCGGTGCAGGTGGAATCGAGTCGGTGTTTACCGTGCTGGCACTGCACCATCAGAAAAGCCCGCCAACCATCAATATCTTCAACCAGGACCCAGAGTGCGACCTCGACTTCTGCGCAAACATTGCGCGGGACATGAAAATCGAGGTGGCCATGAAGAACAATTTCGGGTTTGGCGGCACCAACGGGACGCTCGTTTTCCGGCGTTTCTGAGCGGTGCGGGCTGTTGCCGTCAAACCGCATCCGTTTCCGCAACACCCCAGCGATGCATAAGCCGCCAACTGTTGGTTATCCGGTGCGGCGCTCGCATTTTCACGCGCTCGCGTTGCTGGCCATCGGTTGTGGCGCGGCCAGCGTGCAGGCATTGTGGCTCTGGCAGGTTGACGCGCCCGATTGGCGCCACTGGCTTGGCCTGCTGGCGACGTTGTCGACCGCCACCGCGGCGTTTCTTGGCTGGTGGCGTACACCTGTCGGCTTGCTGCGCTGGGACGGCCAGTGCTGGCAATGGACTGAAAAGTGGACCAGCGTCAGTGGCAGTGTGACGCCGCATTTGGACCTTCAAGACGTCCTGCTTCTGCGTTTTACCGCAACAGGCGGTGCCATGCGATGGTTTTGGCTGGAGCGCGGCACCGACCGCGACAACTGGCGGGCGTTGCGGCGGGCCGTTCTGTACGGTACGCCGCGTGACGCAGGAGACGGTGATCCGGCGCTTGAGACTGAACGCCGCCGCCGGGGACGGATGTCCAGTCTATGACCATGGAAGGCCTCCCCCCACTGCCCACGGCGGCGGGCGCCTCCGCCGACAGCGACTTGATGCTAGTGGAGCGCACAGTGGCAGGTGACCAGCGCGCTTTTGAGTTACTGGTCATCAAGTACCAGCGTCGGATCCAGCGGTTGATCGGGCGTATGGTGCGCGACGTCGATCTAGTGGAGGATATTGCTCAGGAGACGTTTATCCGCGCCTACCGCGCCCTGCACCAATTTCGGGGCGATGCCCAGTTTTATACCTGGCTGTACAGGATCGCGGTCAATACCGCCAAGAAAGCGCTGATGGACCTCAAGCATGACCCCACTGTGTCGGAGACTTCTTTTCGGTCCGCCGATGACGAAGATGAAACTTCCCAGCGCAGAAATGAACCAATCGCAGATGAGACGCCGGAATCCGTATTGGCGGCGAAGGAGATTGGTGCTGTAGTGAATGCGGCCATGGAAGCGTTGCCGGACGACCTGCGCCAGGCGGTGACCTTGCGAGAAATTGAAGGTCTGAGCTACGAGGAAATCGCGATCATGATGAATTGCCCCATCGGGACGGTTCGGTCGCGGATTTTCCGGGCCCGCGAGGCAATTTCCGCAAAGATACGGCCAATGCTTGAAAACCAGTCCGGCAAGCGCTGGTAGGTCTACACGAGGTAATGAATGATGAATCGAACAGCACCAGTTGATCGCGAACTCGTCTCGGCTCTGGTAGATGGGCAACTGCGGGGCAAGGAGTTCGCTGCGATTGTCGCCGCCATGTCGGATTCGCACGAAGCGGTTGCCACTTGGCATTCCTACCATCTGATAGGTGATTCGCTGCGTTGCACCGATTTGTCGTATTCGCGGGATGACCTAGCTTTTGTGGCTCGTTTGCGTGGGCGGTTGCCACCTGCCGTCGCCGCTCGGTCGATACACCTTGAGGGGATGGCGTCTGAACTTCCTGGCGCGGAGTCCTTGCCTGCCAGAACCGATGTTTCCTCGAATGGCTTTGCCGGACGTCATGGAGCAAATGACGCGGTCACGCGTTGGAAACTTTTTGCCGGCGTCGTGTCGATGGTTGCCGTGAGTGCGCTCGCTTGGCATTTGTTGGGTGGCCCTGCCGAGTCTGGCCTGTCGCCGCAGCTCGCCGCCGCGCCTGAAGCCGGCAGTGGACCAGCGGAGCCGGCGGTCATGTTGCGTGACGCCCGACTCGACGAACTGCTGGCGGCGCACCGGCAGTTCGGCGGGACGTCGGCGTTGCAGATGCCGGCCGGGTTTCTGCGCAACGCGACATTTGAAAATCCCGGCCGATAGGCGACCTACCAATGCATCCGTTCTTCGCCGTGGTTGCCCGCGCCGTTCTGCTGGTGGCCGCATTTGCGGGTGCGAGTTTCGTTCCCGGTGCGTGGGCCGAACCGGCGGCGCAGTCGCGGTCGCCTTCCATGACGGCGACCGGGGAAGTCAAGCCAACCGAACTGGGAATCTCCGAGTGGTTGCTGCGAATGCACGAGGCATCCCGCAAGCGGGCCTACATTGGGACTTTTGTTGTCTCATCCGGCGCCAATATGTCTAGCGCGCGGATCTGGCATATCTGCGATGGTGATCTTCAGATGGAGCGGGTGGAATCGCTCAGCGGGGCGCCGCGCTCCACTTTTCGGCGCAACGACCAGGTCATCACCTTCCTGCCGGACAGCAAGACCGCGGTGGCAGAGCGGCGCGAGTCACTGGGGCTGTTTCCGGACCTGCTGAAGTCCACCGACTCCGCGATTGCACAGTTCTACGTGGCGCGGCAGTCGGGGATCGAACGTGTCGCAGGCTTCGAGGCCGATGTGGTCGATCTGCAGCCCAAAGACAACCTGCGGTTTGGTTATCGGGTATGGAGCGAAAAGCGGAGCGGCTTGGTCGTCAAATTGCAGACCCTGGACACGGACGGGCGAATGGTGGAGCAGGCGGCGTTTTCCGAGTTGCAATTGGACGCACCTGTCAGCATGGCGAAACTGACCCAGATGATGGAGAACACCGAGGGCTACCGGGTGGAAAGGCCGGAACTGATCAAGACGACAGCGGCGGCCGAGGGCTGGACGCTGAAGAATCCGGTCGCGGGATTTCGGCCCATGAGTTGTTATAAGCGCCCGGCCGCGGAGGGCGGCAACGTGGAGCCCACCATGCAATGGATCTTTTCCGACGGACTGGCCTCGGTATCCTTGTTTGTGGAAGTATTTGACCGTCGGCGTCATGCCCACGAAAGCTCGGCGGCGATGGGCGCAACCCATACGCTGACGCGGCGGCTAAGCGACAAGTCCGGAGATTGGTGGTTGACCGTCGTGGGCGAGGTGCCGCGGCACACGTTGAACGCGTTCGCGCTGGGACTTGAACGCAGGAAATGACCTCCCATCTATGGCCGGTGCGGCGCGATTTCGAATTGCGCCGAATGTATTGGTGCGGCGGTCGCCGGTTGAATTCGGGCACAGGATGTTTTTTTACGAGAGGTCGATGATGATTCAAATCGATGGGAAAGCCGTCTGGCGCTGGTTCGCGGCATTGGCGCTTTGCGGCAGCATGGCATTCGCGCCGGTCAGTCCGGTTGTGGCGCAAACCCGGGTGCTGCCCGACTTCACCGATCTGGTGGAGCAGGTTGGCCCTTCGGTCGTCAACATCCGTACGCTCGAGAAAGTGACGGCACGACCGCGCGCTGGCAACGGTGTCGACGAGGAAATGCTGGAATTCTTCCGCCGCTTCGGCGTCCCGATCCCCAATGCTCCGCGCCAGGGACCGCGGCCCAATCGCCCGCCACAGCAGGAAGACGAGCAGCCGCGAGGGGTCGGATCCGGTTTCATCCTTACCGCGGATGGCTTCATCATGACCAATGCCCATGTGGTCGACGGCGCGGACGAGGTGCTTGTGACCCTTACCGACGAGCGGGAATTCAAGGCCAGGATCATTGGCGCCGACAAACGGACCGATGTGGCGGTGGTCAAGATCGAAGCCACCGGGCTACCCGCCGTGAAAGTTGGCGACGTCAACCGCCTGAAGGTTGGTGAGTGGGTGATGGCGATTGGCTCACCGTTCGGACTCAAGAACACGGTTACCGCTGGCATCGTGAGCGCCAAGCAGCGGGACACCGGCGACTACCTTCCGTTCATCCAGACCGACGTCGCCATCAACCCGGGCAACTCGGGTGGCCCATTGATCAACATGCGTGGCGAAGTGGTTGGTATCAACAGCCAGATCTATTCTCGATCGGGCGGGTTCATGGGGATTTCGTTTGCCATTCCGATGGATGAGGCGATCCGCGTTAGCGAGCAGTTGCGAACGTCTGGCCGGGTGTCCAGGGGCCGGATCGGAGTGCAGATTGACCAGGTCACCAAGGACGTTGCTGAAGCCATCGGTCTTGGCAAGTCGGCCGGGGCCCTCGTTCGGGGTGTGGAGAGCGGCTCACCGGCCGATAAGGCGGGCGTGGAGGCTGGCGACATCATCATGCGGTTCGATGGAAAGGCAATCGAGAAACACAGTGACCTGCCGCGACTGGTCGGAAGCATCAAGCCCGGCACCAAGAGCACGTTGACGGTCTTCCGGCGTGGTGTGACCAAGGAACTG
>JANLQZ010000488.1:0-2390 GCA_031368125.1 Betaproteobacteria bacterium | reverse complement strand
TGGCCGAAGCCCTGACCGAACTGCTGGCGCCGCTGGAAAAACCGCTGGTGATCGGGGAGCACCGGCCGACCGTGATGATGGTCGTCGGCGTCAATGGCGCCGGCAAGACGACATCGATTGGCAAGCTCACGCACCATCTGTGTTACCGCGGTGCGTCGGTGTTGCTCGCCGCGGCCGATACTTTTCGTGCCGCCGCCAAGGAACAGCTGGGCGTGTGGGCCGACCGCAATACAGTGGAAATCGTGAGCCAGCAGGGCGGCGACCCGGCCGCCGTCAGTTACGACGCGGTCACCGCCGGCCTGGCGCGCGGCAAGGACGTGGTGCTGGTGGACACGGCGGGCCGCCTTCCGACACAACTGCACCTGATGGAAGAACTGCGCAAGATCAAACGCGTGATATCGAAGGCCGACACCACGGCGCCGCACGAGATCGTGCTGGTGATCGACGGCAACACCGGCCAGAACGCCCTCGCCCAGGTCAAGGCTTTCGACGACGCGCTGCAATTGACCGGCCTGATCATCACCAAACTCGACGGCACGGCCAAGGGCGGCGTGCTGGCGGCGATCGCGCGCGAGCGGCCGGTTCCGGTCTATTTCATCGGCGTGGGTGAAAAGCTCGAGGAACTGGAGACTTTCAACGCGCGCGAATTCGCCAGCGCACTGCTGGCCTGAAGACCGCGCGGCCCGCCCTTCGAACGTAAGAAGTCGGTCCGGTGACCGACACATACCCCAGACAGCACTGTGTGCCGCGCAAGACCGCGGCGGCGCCTCCAACCAGGACCCCTCCTCCATGAAAAACAATCCGACCAGCGGTTTTTACTCACGCCGCCAGGCACTCGCAGCGATCGGCGCCGCGGCGGCGTTGCCGCTGTGGGCGCAGAGCGCCGCGGCCTGGGCTGGCGTCGAGTCCAGGGCGCGCGGGCAGACCGTGTATTTCAATGCCTGGGCAGGCAGTGAAATCATCAATGCCTACCTCCAGTGGGTCGGAGCCGAGGTGCAGCGCACGTCCGGCGTGACCTTGGAGCACGTGAAAATCACCGACGCGGCCGAAGTGGTCAAGCGGGTGCGTGCCGAGAAGGCCGCCGGCAGGACCGATGGCACGGTGGACCTGGTATGGATCAATGGCGAGAACTTCCTGACCATGAAGCGCGAGGCGCTGCTGTTCGGCCCGTTTGCCGAAAACCTGCCCAATTTCCAGTATGTGGACGTGGCCGGAAAACCCACCACGCGGATCGACTTCTCCGAACCGGTGGACGGTCTCGAAGCACCGTGGGGCATGGCGCAGCTGACCTTTTTCGCGGACCGCAAACGGGTCCCCGTGCCGCCGCGCAACATGGCGGCCATGCTTGAATTTGCGCGCGCCAACCCGGGCCGACTGACTTATCCGAGGCCGCCCAACTTCCATGGCACCACGTTCGTGAAGCAGGCACTGGTCGAACTCGCTGCCGATCGTGCCGTGTTGTACCGGCCCTTCTCGCAGGCGGCGCTGGGCCCGGCGACTTCGCGGCTGTGGTCGTACCTGGACGCGCTGCATCCGCTGTTATGGCGCGCGGGCAGGCAGTTCCCCCAGAATTCCGCGGCGGTACAGCAGATGATGTCGGACGGCGAACTGCTGATCGCCTTGACCTTCAACCCGAACGAGGCGGCCAACGAGATCGCCGCCAAACGGCTGGCCGACACCGTCTACAGCTTCCAGTTCAGCGGTGGCACCATCGGCAACACGCATTTCGTCGCCATACCCTTCAACGCACGGGCCAAGGAGGGGGCGCAGGTGGTCGCGAACTTCCTGCTGTCGCCGGCGGCACAGGCGCGCAAGGCCGACATCACGCACTGGGGCGACCCGACGGTACTTGCGCTGGACAAGCTGCCAGCGGCCGAACGCGCGCGCTTCGCCGCCACCCCGTCGCCCGGACAGGTCGAACTGCCCGCGCCGACGATCCCGGAGCCACACGGCAGCTGGGTCGATCCGATCGAAAAGGAATGGCTCAGGCGTTACGCCTGATCCGCCCGAGCTCAGCGCAGCGGCGTGCCGGGCGCGCGGCGATCGCAGCTGCCCGAGAACAACATCTCGCTGCTGGCACCAGTGCGCCGGACGTGCAGCGCCTGCCGATCGATATGCCATTTGCTGTTGGACCCGAAACGGACTTCCTCCGGCGTCACTTCGCCTGAACTGAGCCACTGCCGGTTGACGGCCACCGCATTGGCGGCTTCGCTGAAACGCACCTCGACATCGGGACGCGCCTGCTCGCTGCCATCGGGCTGCAACTCGCAATAGACCGTCTGCATGTCGGGTGGCCCGCCGCGCTCGAACAGATCCTTGGCAAGGCGTGCTGCCCGGCCCGGCTGGCGCGTGGTCTCGCACGCGAATTCGGCGGCGAACCAGGTGCCGTC
>JANLQZ010000452.1:0-1966 GCA_031368125.1 Betaproteobacteria bacterium | reverse complement strand
GGCGCCGATGGCATGGCCCTGGCGCAGACGCTGCGCGCCATGCCGAACCCGCCTGCGCTGGTGTTCGTGACCGCACATGCCGAGCACGCAGTGCAGGCATTCGAACTCGAAGCGGTGGACTACCTCACCAAACCGGTGCGGCTGGCGCGCCTGATGGCAGCGCTGCAAAAGACCGTGCGCCAGCTCCGGATGGCTCACAATGCGCTGCCCGACGCTGAGCAGTTCCTGGCGATCCAGGACCGCGGGCGGACCGAACGCGTGCCGCTGGCCGAGGTCGTCTTCCTCAAGGCAGAACTCAAGTACATCACGGTGCGCACGGCGACGCGAAGTTACATCCTCGACGGATCCCTGAGCGAACTCGAAGAGAAATACAAACGCGTGTTCCTGCGAGTGCATCGCAATGCGCTGGTCGCGCGCCGCGCCGTGCGGGCGGTGGAAAAGCATTTCGACGATGACGAAGGCGAGGGTTGGGCGGTACGCCTGCACGGTCTGGATGAAGTGCTGGTCATCTCGCGCCGGCAGCTGGCCGCGGTGCGCGAACTGGTGGCCGGCTCGTCATGAGCCGCCGGGCCGCTCCCAAGGCGAATGGCACCGCAGTGCGAAGCACGGAGGTACACCTGTGAACGCGGCGGCGAACGAGTGCATCGCGGCGCTGCCGTATTGGGATGGGCCGGTCGAGATCTCGCCGTTGTCGGGCGGCATGACGAACAGCAACTACCTGGTGTGCCATGCCGGCGCGCGTTTTGTGGTGCGCCTGGGCCATGACTTGCCGGTGCATGGTGTGATGCGCTTCAACGAGCTGGCGGCGGCACGGGCTGCCCACGCGGTCGGCATATCGCCCGAAGTGGTGTTTGCGCAGCCCGGCGTGATGGTCAGCCGCTTTGTCGAGGGACGCACACTGGCGCCTGAAGACCTGCGCGACGAGCGCTGGCTGCCGGCGGTGGCGGATATCCTGCGGCGGTGCCACCACGGCATTCCGGGCGCCTTGCGCGGCCCGGTCTTGATGTTCTGGGTGTTCCAGGTGATCCGCAACTACCTGGCGTTTCTGGAGCCCATCGAAGACCATCTGTTGCGCGACCAGCTGCCGCGCCTGGGCCGGCTGGCGGCGCAGCTGGAGCCGTGCGTGGGCCCGGTGCAGATCGTTTTTGGCCACAACGACCTGCTGGCCGCCAACTTTCTGGACGACGGGCACCGGCTGTGGCTGATCGACTGGGACTACGCCGGTTTCAACAGCCCGCTGTTCGATCTGGCGAACCTGTCGGCCAACAACCAGTTCGCGCCCGGGCTCGATCGCTGCTGGCTCGAACTCTACCTGGGGCGCCGGCCCGACGCGGACTGCCTGCGCGGATTCGGCGCCATGAAATGCGCATCGGTATTGCGCGAAACCCTGTGGGGCGCCGTGTCGCACGAATGCTCCACCATCGACTTCGATTACGCGCACTACACCCGGACCTGGCTGGAACGGCTGGATGTGGTGTGTGCCGGTTTCAGTGCCGGCGCCGTCGGGCCCTGACGCTGGCCGCGCCCCCGCCGCGGGTTCGGCCCACCCGATCAACCGGTGTTGCGCAGTCCGGCGGCGATGCCGTTGATCGATATATGGATGCCGCGGCGCACCCGCTCATCGGTCTGCCCGGCGCGGTAACGGCGTACCAGTTCGACCTGCAGGTGGTGGAGCGGGTCGATGTAGGGAAACCGGTGCCGGATCGAGCGCTGCAGCGCCGCGTTGTTGGCCAGCCGCTGCTTGTGGCCGGTGATCAGCGCCAGCGCGTCGGCCGTGAGTTGCCACTCGGCTTCGATGGCCGAGAAGATCCTCTTGCGCAGGCGCGTGTTGGCCACCAGTTCCGCGTAACGCGAGGCCAGCGCCAGATCGCTCTTGGCCATCACCATGTCCATGTTGGACAGCAGCGTGCGAAAGAACGGCCACTGGCGCACCATCTTTTGCAGCAGCGCGATCTGGCTCGCTCTG
>JANLQZ010000442.1:0-8535 GCA_031368125.1 Betaproteobacteria bacterium | reverse complement strand
GTGCGCAGGTAACGGTCGGGGCTCATCAGGAATCCTCCATGCTGCGCATTGCGGAATTCGCCCTTGGGAACGGCCCGGCGCTGCTCATGGAAAATTCCGATGTCAGCCGTTCACCAGCGGCAGCACCTTCTCGGCCATCAGAACCATCGAGTCGCGCGCCAGTGCGCGGTCGGTCCAGTCGACGCCGGCATACAGCAGGGTGCCGAATGCGCCGGTTTCGAGCTGCAATGCGCCCAGTGCGTCGGCCACCCTGGCGGGCGAGCCGTGGATCACCAGTTTGGCCATCACCTGCTCCAGCGTCACGCTGTCGTCGCTCTGTTTCGGGTCGCTCTTGAATACGCCCAGCGCGCCGCGGCGCTTGAGCTTGCCGAACAACGAGCGGTAGTAGTAGTAGTAGGGCCCGTCGCTGCCCGTCGCATACGCGGCGGCGGTAGCGTCGTCCCGGGCCACGAACACGGTCTTGGCCACACGCCAGTTGGCGGGGTCTGCCGGCCGGTTGGCGCGCGCACAACCTTCGACGTATTTGCCCCAGTGGCTCTTGACCCAGACCGGCAGCAGGAAGTTGGCCGAGATCGGGTCCCAGCCGCGCACCGCGGCTTCGGTGATGCCCTGCGAGAACGGCGCCACGGCGGTGACCACGATCGGAGGATGCGGACGCTGCAGCGGCAACGGCACCGTGCCCATGCCGGTTTCGGCGATGTAGGTGCGTGCCGTGCTGGGGCTCCAGTATTCACCCTTGAGGTTGTAGGGCGGCGGGGTGGTCCACAACAGCAGCAACTGGTTGATGGCTTCGAGGAACATCGCCGGGCGGGGCAGGTCCATGTTGCCGAATATTTCGGCGTCCGAAGGCAGCGCGCCCGGGCTGATGCCCAGGATGAAGCGCCCGCCCAGCAGGTGGTCGAGCATCGCAATATGGCCTGCCACGGCGGCCGGATGGTGGTTGGGCATGTTGATGGTGCCGGTGCCAAGCTTGATGCGTTTCGTGGCGTCGACCAGCGTCGCGAGGAACAGCGCCGACGAGGTGATGTTTTCCTCCGGGTCGGTCGCGTGTTCACCTACATATCCCTCCACGAAGCCGAGCTGGTCGGCCAGGATGAAGGCCTCTCGGTCTTCCCTGAGGGAAGTCTGCCAGTCCTTGCCGATCGGGTGCATCGGCATGGTGAAGAAACCGAGTTTCATGAAATCTCCTTGAGTGGGGTGGGTGCCGGCGTGAAGCCCTCGTAGCCTTTGTCCGCGACCTGCTGGCATTCCTTGCGGTACAGACCGATCTTGGCCACGTACGGCATGAACACCCGGGGCTTGCCGGGGATGTTGGCGCCCAGGAACCACGAGTTCGCCAACGGGAACAGCGTCTTGTCGGCGGCCTGGTTCACATGGGCGACCCAGTCGTCTTCTGCCTGCTTCGTGGCTTCGATGCGGCCCAGGCCGCGGTCGCGCAGGTACTGCAGGCAGTCGCAGATCCATTCGACATGGTGCTCGATGCCGACCACCATGTTGACCAGCACCGAAGGGCTGCCGGCGCCGGTGATGATGAACAGGTTCGGAAATCCGCTGGTCATGAGGCCGAGGTAGGTGCGCGGTCCGTCGGCCCATTTCCGCGACAGCAGCTGGCCGCCGGTGCCGCGGATGTCGATATTCAGCACGGCCCCGGTCAGCGCGTCGTAGCCGGTGGCGCACACGATCGCGTCCAGTTCGTGGGTCGCGCCGCTGCTGCACACACCGGTGGCGGTGACTTCGACGATCGGCGTCTGCTTCAGGTCGACCAGCTCGACGTTGTCGCGGTTGTAGGTCTCGAAGTAGCCGGTGTCCACACAGATGCGCTTGGTGCCCAGCGGATGGTCCTTCGGGCACAGGGATTCGGCCACCTGCGGATCCTTGACGATGGCGCGGATGCGCGCGCGCACAAAATCGGAGATCGTGTCGTTGGAGCGCCGGTCGACCATCAGGTCGTTGAAGGCATGCACGAAGTTGACGCCGCCCTGGTTCCAGCGCCGTTCGTATTCGCGCGTTCGCTCCTCGGCGCTGGCCTGCGACGCCGCCCGGTCGCTGAACTCATACAAGGTGCCGACCTCGCGCGCGCGCGCGCGATGCTCGCCGTAGGCGGCCTTCCAGGCTTGCTGCGCTTCGGGCGCCAGCGGCGCGTTCCAGGCCGGGATAGAGAAGTTGGCCGTGCGCTGGAACACCACCAGTTTCTTCGCCTGCCGCGCGATGGCCGGTATCACCTGGATGCCCGAGGACCCGGTGCCGATCACGCCGACGCTTTGACCGCTGAAGTCGACTCCCGCATGTGGCCAGGCGCCGGTGTGCAGGATCTTGCCGGCAAAACGCGCCATGCCGGGGATGTCCGGCAGGCGCGCGATCGACAAGGCGCCGGTGGCCATGATGCAGAACCGCGCCGACAGGTGTTGCCCGGTGTCGGTGCGAAGGTCCCAGCGGCCGGTGTCCTCGTCGAAGGTCGCGGCCAGCACGCGGGTATTGAAGGTGATGTCGCGGCGCAGGTCGAAGCGCTCGGCCACATGCTGGATGTAACGCAGGATCTCGGGTTGCGCGGCGTATTTCTCGGTCCACACCCACTGCTGCTCCAGCTCGCTGGAGAAGGAGTAGGAATACTGCAGGCTCTCGACGTCGCAGCGCGCGCCGGGATAACGGTTCCAGTACCACACCCCGCCCACATCGGCGGCGGCCTCGATCACCCTGGCCGAATAACCCATGGCGCGCAGCCGGTGCAGCATGTGCAGGCCGGCAAAACCGGCGCCGATGACCGCGACGTCGAAGTGGGTGCCGGCGTGCATGCGAAGGCCGCTCCGTCAGCTCTTGCGGCGCTCGTGTTCGACGGTTTCACCGAGGAACGCGGCCGCCACCGAGGCGTTGATCTTGCAGTCCAGCAGGATCGGGCCGTCGGGTCGTTGCAGCAGCGGCGCAAGCCGGCGCAGCTCGTCCAGTGTGCGCACCGTGTGCGCCTGGAACCCGAACGCCTGCGCCACCGGTGCGAAATCGACATCGGCAAACACCGCGGTGGCCACCGGCATGTTGCGCATCTTGAGGTAATGCAGTTCGGCGCCGTAGGCGCCGTCGTTCATGACTACGACCACCAGCGCGATGCCCTCGCGCGCCGCGGTTTCGAGCTCGCTCATCGTCATCAGGAAACCGCCGTCGCCGACGAACAGCACCGTGGTGCGCTCCGGCGTGCCGGCGGCGAACCCGAGCGCGGTACCGAAACCCATGCCGATCGACGCGAAGTCGACCGTGTTCTTGATGTGGCCCGGCCCGGCCACCGAGATGTAGGGAACGATCTGCAGGAAATTGCCGGCGTCGTAGACCGCGTTGCGGTTCGGCGGCAGCAGGCGGTCGAGTTCGATTGCCAGCGACCGCGGGTCCATCGTGCGGGGTGTATGCGCCGGCTGGAATTCGGCCGCGGGGTCGACATCGGCCAGCCGCTGGCGTGTTTCCTGGGTATGAAATGCCTTGTCCGACGCGGGCCGCTCCGGCACGGCGGCGAACAGTTGCCCGGCGGCTTCGCGCGCGTCGGCGATGACCGCCACGTCGGCGTGGAACCAGCGCCCGATGTTGGCGCGCGCAAGCTCCACATGGACCAGCGGCACGTCCATCGGCAGCGAGGTGCCGTAACTGGTGGTGCGCTGGTTCAGGCCGGCGCCGAACACCACGATGCAGTCGGCCTGGTCGATCAGGCGCCTGCCGGCGGCGTGCGAAAACGAACCCACGATGCCCAGGTTGTAGGGGTGGCCGCGAAACATGTCCTTGGCCTTGAGTGTGGTGGCCAACACGGCGCCGACCTTTTCCGCCAGTTGCTCGATCGCCGGGCCGGCGCCGGCGCGGTGCGCGCCCAGGCCGACCACGAACAGCGGCCTGCGGCTGCGCTCCAGCATGGCCGCGGCCGCGGCGATGGCCGGGGCACGGCCGGTGGCGGCCTGCACGGCAGTCGCTGGTGCCGGCGCCGGCACGCCGGTCTGGCCGGGATAGTCGACCAGCCCGAACTGCACGTTCATCGGCAGCAGCAGCGCGACGCAGCCGCCTTGGCCGGTGGCCTGGATGGCGTTGCCCAGCGTGCCCCGGGCGCTGGCGGCGTCGGTGGCGACATAGGTCCTCATGCCGGCTGCGTGCAGTACCCCGAGTGCATTGAATTCCTTGGCGTCCGGCGCGCCGGCGCCGCTGGCGTTGTGCTCGATCGCACTGGCGCCGAAGACCAGCAGCACGCGCGAGCCGGTGCGCTGCGCATAAGCTGCGCCGTGCATCGCGTTGGCGGTGGCGGGGCCGCGGCCGATGACGGCCACGCCGAGCCGGCCGGTGGCGGCCGCATACCCCTCGGCCATCGCGACCGCGTTGTTCTCGTGGCGCGCGGCGTGGAAGCGCACGCCGATCGCGTCCAGCGTGGTGACGAACAGCGCCGTGTCGTCGCTCATGAGGCCGAACACCGCGTCGATGCCGCGGCTCTGGATGTCGCGCGCCAGCGCCTCGTACACAGGCATGCGGGTGGCAACAGGCAGCGCCTGGCCGGCGCGCGTTTCATTCGTGGTCATCGGGGGTTCCGCAGTCTGGTGCGCGCGGCCGCGGTGTGCGGCATCAAGCGACGGTGGGTGTGCTGTGGCGTGGTGTTGCCATGGCCTTCGGCCGGGCCGGCTTGCCCGCGCAGGGCCGCAATTGCATGCCGGGCGCGGCGCCCGCTTTCGGGTCGCGCCGGTGTCTCATGCCGCTTGTGTGCTGCCATGTTCGGTGCCCAGGTAGGCGGCGATCACGGCCTCGTCCGCCTGCACCTGGTGCGGCGTGCCCTCGGCGATCTTGCGGCCGAAGTCGAGCACCACGATCTTGTCCGAGATGTCCATGATGACCGGGATGTCGTGTTCGACGATCAGGAAACTCATGCCGAAGCGCTCGCGCACGCGTTGTATCAGCGCCGTCATGGCGCTCTTTTCGCTCGCGCTCATGCCGGCCATGGGTTCATCGAGCAACACCAGGCGGGCCTTTTGCATCAGCGCGCGCGCGAACTCGACCTGTTTCTGCCGGCCATAGGACATTTCACCCGGCATCAGATGGGCGGTCTCGGGCATGCCGAGGAATTCCAGCACTTCGGTCGCGGACGCAACCGCCGCACGCTGCTCCGCGCGCGCCCTGGGCGTCCGGAAAGCACCCTGCAGCAGGCCCGAACTGCCCTGCCGGTAGGCGCCCACCAGCAGGTTGTCCAGCACGGTCAGGCCGCCGAACAAGGCCAGGTTCTGGAATGTGCGCGCAATGCCGTGGCGCGACACCAGGTGCGCGGCCTCGCCCGTGATGTCGACGCCGTCGAAGGCCACCTTGCCGCTGGTCGGCGTGTACATGCCGGTGACGCAGTTGAACAGCGTGGTCTTGCCGGCGCCGTTGGGGCCGATCAGCGAGGTGATCGAACCGCGCTCCATTGTGAAGGACACGTTGTCGAGCGCGGTGATGCCCTGGAAGCGCATCAGCAGCGAGGTCACTTCGAGCAGTGGTGTCGTCATGGTGGGTGCTTTCACGCGGCGGCGGCCAGCGCTGCTTCGCGTTTGGCGCCGAGGTAGGACTCCTGCATGGCCTCGCTGGCCGCGACTTCGGCCGATGGCCCCGACAACACGACTCGGCCGCGGTCGAGGATGTAGGCGGTGGCGGCGAATTCGAGCGCCAGGCGCGCGTTCTGTTCCACGATCAGCATCGAGGTGCCGAGTGTGTCGCCGACCACGCGCAGCTGCTTGTAGATCGTCTGCACGATCAGCGGCGCCAGCCCGAGCGAGAGTTCGTCCACCAGCAGCAGCCTGGGACCCGCCACCAGCGCCCGGCCCAGCGCCAGCATCTGCTGCTCGCCGCCGGACAACCAGCCGGCGGCCTGCTGGCGCCGCTCCAGCAGGCGTGGAAAAAGCGCGTACACCGCGTCCATGCGCTCCTTGACCGCCGAGCGCGGCAGGATGGCGGCGCCGACGTTCAGGTTGTCCTCGACGCTGAGCTGCTTGAATATCAGACGCCCTTCAGGCACTTGCGCCATGCCCAGGCGCACCAGCCGATGCGAGGGCAGGCCGAGAATGGGCTGGCCGGCCAGCGCGACGCTGCCCTGCGTCACATGCCCGTGGTGCAGCGACAGCAGGCCGGTGACCGCGCGGATCAGCGTGGTCTTGCCGGCGCCGTTGGCGCCCAGCAATGCCACGATGCTGCCCTTGGGCACCGACAGCGACACGTCTTCGAGCGCCAGGCCCTTGCGCGCGTAGCCGACCGAGAGCCCCTTGACCTCCAGCATGGTTTCCATCACTTGTCTCCGCGCGCTGCAAACCGGTTGCGCAACTGGCGGCCGATGCCGGCCAAGCCGCCGGGCGCGAATATCAGCAGCAGGATCACCAGCATGCCGAACACCAGCTGCACCAGCTGCGCCTTGTGCTCGATCAGCAGCAGCCGCGTCAGGCCGGTGGAGTCGCTGGCCTGCGAGGCGAAACCGGTGATGATGGACGGCAGCAGCAGCCACACCGCCGCGCCCACCAGCGAACCCGGGAGCGAACCCATGCCGCCGATGATGATCATGGCGATGAACTGGATCGCGAAGTTGATGTTGAAGGCCTCGGAGTTCAGGTTGGTCAGGTAGTAGGCGTACAGGGCGCCGGCCATGCCGGCGATCGCGGAGCTGAAGACGAAGGCCTTGAGGCGCAGTATCCGCACGTCGACACCGACCGAGGTGGTGGCCAGTTCGTGGTCGCGCATGGCCATCATGACGCGGCCCTCGCGTGTGCGCAGGCTGTTGCGCAGGCCCCAATACACCAGCGCCACCAGCGGCAGCAGGAAGAAGTACCAGCGCATCGGCGTGTTCAGTTCGAGCGGGCCGAAAGCCGCAGTCTTGTAAGGTACTCCGACGACGTCGAAAGCCTTGAACTGGTACTCCAAAAAGGCGAACGCCACGATGTAGTGCATGGCGAAGGTGGAAAGCACGAAATACAGGCCCCGCACCCGCAGCGACGGCAGCCCGGCCAGCAGGCCGGCGACGGCTCCCGCTACAGCCGCCGACGCCAGCACGAGCGGGAACGGCCACCCCAGCTGCGATCCGGTCATGGCCGCGGTCATGGCGCCAACGGCGTAGAAGCCGGCATGCCCGATCGAGATCAGTCCGGCGCAGCCGGTCAGGTAGTTGAGCGACAACGCGCCCAGCATGGCGATCAGCATCAGGTTGATCTGCGACAGCCCGAGGTTGAGCAGCTGCATGTTGGACAGGCGCACTCCGAAGATCGTGCGGTCGGTCAGCAGTACCGGCAGGTAACACAGCAGGGCGACGACGATCGCCGCCCACACCCAGCGCATGGGTCGGGCCCAACCTGGCTGCTGCAACGGGGCGGCGAGGGCGTGTGAAGTCATGGCGGGGCGATCGGTGGATGCGGCCGGCCAGATCAGACGCGGCCGAGCTCGCGCTGGCCGAACAGTCCCCACGGGCGGACCATGAGGATCAGCAGCAGCAGCGCGTAGATCAGGATGTCGCTCGACTTGGGTGAAATGTAGGAGGCGGCGAGCTGCTCGATGACACCGACCAGCAGGCCGCCGATGATGGCTCCGGGGATGCTCTGCATGCCGCCGATGACGACCGCCGGCAGGGCCAGCAGGCCGATGGACTCGATGTCGGTGGAGGCCAGCTGCAGCTGGCCCAGGAACACGCCGCCGACGGCCGCCAGCGTGCTGCCGATCGCCCACGCCAGCCGGTTCATGACATTGACGTTCACGCCCGACACGACGGCGGCTTCGTGGCCGTCGGCGGTGGCGCGCATCAGCAGGCCGACCGAGGTGTAGCGGAAGAAGGCGCCGAAGGCGCCCATGCAGGCCCAGCTCACCAGCGCGGCGGTCAGGTGCAGTTGCGAGACACGCACATTGCCGACCAGGAAGATTCCGGTCGGCAGCGGCGTGGTCAGGTTGCGGCCCTGCGAGCCGAAGATGATCTCGATGATGGCGCGCAACACGATCGAGAGCGCGATCGTGAGCATGATCACCGACAGCATCGGGCGGCCCGCCAGCGGCTGGATCAGCAGCATGTGGATCAGCACGCCCAGGGTGGCGGCCGCCGCGATGATGAACAGCACCGCGATCGGGAATGGCAGCTCCAGCAGCGTGATCGCGGTGACGGCGAAGAAGGCGCCGCACACCACGAACATGCCCTGTGCGAAGTTGAATACGTCGGTGGCCTTGAAGACCACCGCAAAACCCAGGGCCACCAGGCCGTAGATGCTGCCCAAGGCGAGGCCGCTGAAAAGTACTTGTGCAAGCATGGCTTCTTTACCTGGTGGCGGCCGGGTGCGGCTACTTCAGGAACTTCTGGTAGTCGCTGTATTCGCCGATCGACTTGAACTTCTTGGTGGCGTAGTCGTAGTCGAACACCTTGAGCGCCACCGGACCGGCATGGTTGGTGGGCGTGTAGGTGATCGGCGCCGTCAGGCCCCTGGTGTCGAGCGTGAAGCCCTTGTTCAGGTGTTCGACCAGCTTGGCGCGTGTCGGCTGTGGCCCGACCTTCTGCAGCGCATCGGCCGCGAGCTGGGCGATGACCCAACC
>JANLQZ010000425.1:0-3508 GCA_031368125.1 Betaproteobacteria bacterium | reverse complement strand
CCTGATCGATTACGGCGGGGTCGGCTTCGTGCAGATCGACTGCGGCCGCATCGGTGGTATCGGCCCGGCCAAACTGGTGGCCGACTATGCCGTCGCGCGCGGCGTGACCTATGTGAACCACACCTTCACTTCGCACCTGGCCTTGAGCGCCTCGATGCAGCCGTTCGCCGGTCTGGCAAACCACAGCATCTGCGAATACCCGGCGGCGCCGAAGGCACTGGCGGTCGAACTCACGCAGAACCACCTGGTGCCTGATGGTGCTGGCGAGGTGGAAGCGCCCGATGCACCCGGGCTCGGGATCACCATCGACGCGCAGGCGGTCGCGCGTTACCAGGTGGAGGTCGAGATCCGGGTCGCTGGCCGAACGCTGTACGTGTCGCCGGATTTCGGGTCGTGAGCGCCGTCGGGCCGCTCCCAAGGGCGCATTCCGCAATGCGCAGCAGGGAGCATGCCGGATGAGCGCCGCGCCGGGCCGCCCCAAGCAATCTCGTACCGCAGTTCGCAGAGCGAAGCAGCACCAGAGAGACTCGCGCGCCAGCGCCGCGTCGCGGACAATGGCCGCAACCCGATCTTTCCACCGTGCCTGACGACCTGATAATCCGCCCCGTCGCACCCGCCTGTGGGGCCGAGGTGTTCGGCCTGGATCTCGCCAACCCGCCGGCCGACGCGATGCGGCGCGTGGCCGACGCGCTGGCCCGGCATGCGGTGCTGTTCTTTCGCGACCAGCGGATCACGCCCGAGCAGCAGCTCGAAGTAACGCGGCGCTTCGGCGACATCCTGCGCGTGCCCTACATCCGGCACCTCGAGGCCTACCCCGACATCATTGCGGTGCTCAAGGAGGCCGACGAGCGCGGCATCAGCACCTTCGGCGGCACCTGGCATTCCGACTTCTCGTTCCTCGACGCGCCGCCCAGCCTGACGCTGCTGTATGCGCTCGAACTGCCGCCCCTCGGTGGCGATACCTTGTGGGCCAGCCAGTACGCGGCCTACGACGCGTTGTCACCGGGCCTGCGGCGCCTGCTCGACCCGCTGCGTGCCGTCCAGACCGCGTGGCCACACGGCACCAGGGGACCCGGGCCCGGCACCGCCGTGAGCCGCTCGATCGGCATGGTGCGCAACGACCCCGAGGCCGACCGCGAGGTCGCACAACCGGTGGTGCGGGTGCATCCGGTGACCGGTCGCCGGGCCCTGTTCGTCAACCCGGTCTACACCGAACGCTTCGAGGGCATGACGCTAGACGAGTCGCGGCCGCTGCTGCAATACCTGTTCGGGCATGCGACCCGGGCCGAATTCACCTGCCGCTTGCGCTGGGCGCCGGGAACCCTGGCGGTGTGGGACAACCGGTGCCTGTTGCACCTGGCCATCAACGACTACGACGGCAGCCGCCGGTTGCTGCACCGGACCACCGTCGCCGGCGAGCGGCCGGTGGGACCCTGAAGCGCGAAGGTGCCCGCCGCTACGCAGGCATGGGGCAGATCCACAGCTTCCCGCCGATTGCCGCGCCCGACGCGCGCGTGCTGGTGCTCGGCAGCATGCCGGGTGCGGCATCGCTGCGGCTGCGGCAGTACTACGGGCATCCGCAGAATGCCTTCTGGAACATCATGGCCGAGTTGCTGGGCTTCGATGCCACGCTGGACTATACGGGGCGCTGTGCCGCGCTGGTGCAGCACGGCATTGCCCTGTGGGACGTGCTGGCTGCCTGCGAGCGCGAAGGCAGCTTGGACACGGCGATTGCGCCGGCCAGCATCGTACCCAACGATTTCGCCCCCTTCCTGGAACGGCACCGGCACATCGAACGCCTGTGTTTCAACGGGGCCGCCGCCGAGCGGCTGTTTCAGTGCCATGTCCTGCCCGCGCTGGGCTGCGGCGCCGGCCTCGCCTTGCAGCGCCTGCCGTCGACCAGCCCGGCGCATGCGGGCATGCCGTTCGCGCAGAAACTGCAGGCGTGGCGGGTGGTGCGGCCGGCGCGATCGCCGCGACCCGGCGACGAAGCGTGCTAAGGTGTCCTCCAGCAACAACCCTCTGTGGGAGCGCCAGTAGATGACGCTGGACATCGGCCCTTGGCTGGCGGCGATCGGATTGCCCCAATACGCGCAGGCGTTTCGCGCCAATCACATCGACGCCGCGCTGTTGCCCGGGCTGACAGCCGAGGACCTCAAGGAGATCGGCGTGGCCTCGCTCGGGCATCGCAAGATCATCGTGGACGCTATCGCCGCGGCGCGCGAGGCACTGGAAACCAGCCGGCGTGTCGACCGCGCCAGTGCGGGGCCGTCCGCGGTGCTGCTGGCGCAGGGCCTGCTGCAGGCGGGGGATCTCGACGCCGCGCAGGCTGCGGCATCCGAGGCGATCGCGTTGTGCCAGTACTCCTTGCGTGCCATCTACGAAGCCGTGGCCCACGGAGTGCTGGCCCGCACGCTGTTGCGCCGCGACGGTGTTGCGGCGGTGGACGCTGCGCAAGCGGCGCTGGACATGGCGGGGGCGCTGGTCGAACGCACCGGCGCGCGCATGCTGGTTCCGTCGCTGGCCGAGTGGCGCGCCGAACTGGCGCTTGTGCTGGGTGATGCGGTGCGGCGGCAGGAGTTGCAGGACGAGGCGACGCGGGGATACGCGGAGATGGGTGCCCGTGGCCGTGCCACGGACCCGGTTGCCTAGACACTCCCCTTTTTGTATTACACTGCATTGCATCGCATTACATTGCCTTACCTTACGGGAGTTCGTCATGCCGCCAGCACTCAAGGACAGCCAGGTCAGCGTCCGCCTGCCCAACGAGCTGAAAGACCGCATGGAAAGTTATGCCCAACTCACGGGGCGCACCAAGAGCCATGTGGCGATGGAGGCATTGGCGGCCTACCTGGACGACCGGATTCCGCAGATCGAAGACCTGAAGCAGGCGGTGTTGGCCGCCGACCGCGGCGAATTTGCGAGCGACGACGAGGTGGCGTCCGTAATTGCGAAGCACGGCACCGGTCCTGTCCCCGTGCCCCGCGGCAAGGCAGCAGCGCGTCGGCGCGCGGCATGAAGCTTCACTGGAGTCGGCGCGCGCTGGCTGACCTGGACCGCATTTGCGCCAGAAGTGCGATCGACCAGCCACTGGTCGCAGCCAGTTTTGCCGCGACCATCTCCGGCAAGGTTGACCGTCTTCGGGAGTTCCCGCTGTGGGGCCGGTCAGGCGTTTACCAGGACACGCGTGAACTGGTCGTGCACAGGAACTACCTGGTGACCTACCGGGTGCGCGTCGATGAGGTTCAGATCGTGCAGGTGTGGCACGTGGCGCGCAATCGGCCGAGTGGTTGATTCCGACAAGTGGTTCAAGCCGGCCAAAGGGCAGTTTCAGGTGTTCTACAAACTGGGCGTCGAGCAGCCGGAATACATACCGGATTTTGTCGTGGAGACAGCGCGGCAGCTGCTCATGTGCGAAACCAAGGCGCGTAACGAATTGGGGACTGATGAGGTCAAGGCAAAGGTCGACGCCGGCTCTTTGTGGTGCAAGCATGCATCAGACCATGCG
>JANLQZ010000390.1:0-2257 GCA_031368125.1 Betaproteobacteria bacterium | reverse complement strand
GCCAGCTGCCACTTGGGATTGGCATCGACATGCGAGAAGTCCTTCAGGTCCTGCACGATCTTGCGCACGCGGTCAATACCCTCCTTGGACTCGCGCATCAGGGCCGGGATGTCTTCCTTCAGGAACTCCAGTTCGATCTGCACGCGCAGGTGCCTGAGCCCGGCGACGGTGTGCGCCACGGCGTGTGAAGCCTCGGCCGCTTCGTAGGCCGCCAACATCTCGAACAGGCTGGCCAGGTACTTTTCCAGCGTCCCGAAGTTGGAGAAGATATATCCGATCGGGTTGTTGATTTCATGCGCCACACCGGCGGCAAGCTGGCCGATCGAGGACAATTTTTCGGATTGCACCAGTCGGTCCTGCGCCTTGGCCAGCTTTTCGCTCAGCGTTGCCTGCGCAGCGAGCAGTTTTTCCTCGGCGCGCTTGCGCTCCGTGACGTCCTGCAGAGTTTCGATCGCCCCCACCACCCCGCCACCCGCGTCGCGCAGCGGCGCGGCCGTGAACAACAACCACAGGCCCTGTGCCCCCAGGGCGGGGAAGTAGGCTTGGGCCTCGTAGGCGCCGGGGATGGTGGCCGACGCGCGGCAGCTGTCCTGGTAGTGCTGCGCCAGGTGTGCACCCAGACTTCCGTCCACGATCAGGTCTGCCAGCACCGGTCTTTCGTGGCCGTAGATGATTTGCCCCAGCCGTCGGGTGCCGATCACGTCTTCGGACCGCACGCCGAGAATGCGCGCGCAGGCCAGGTTGAAATGCGTCACGGTGTGCTCGGCGTCGATGACAAATGTCGGCACCGGGCTGCCGTCGAAGAAACCCTGGGCCGACAGGCCGGCGATCGCGCCACCCGCGGCGCCTGCAAGCGTGCCGTCGGCGTTGCAGTTGTGCGCGCGCTGCGCCATGTTGCCGCGCTCCATCAGTGCGCCAGCACACCGCACGCAGCGTCGAACTGCCGCTCGGCATCCTGGAACGTCTGGTGCAGTTTCTGCTCGTCCAGCCCCAGCAGCAGCCAGGTCGCGTCCGCCACCAGCGGCACCAGGTCGTCGTCGGCCATCGAAAAATCCAGTGCGTGCGCCACGGCATCTGCCAGGTGCACCACCAGCGCCAGCTCCGGCACCCCCGGCGACCCGATGTCGTGGTGCTGCGCCACCACCTGCTGCATCAACTCGGGAAACTTCCAGTGCCGTGCCAGCGCCGCGCCAACCACCGCATGGTCCAGCGCCAGCACCGCGCGTTCCGCGTCGAGCAGGTAGCTGTCGCTGTGCGCGCGCAGCGCCATCACAGCGGCGTACTGCGTACTGAACTGGGTTGCCAGTACCAGCCGGCCGATGTCATGCAGCAGGCCGGCGACATAGGCCTGTTCCGGGTTCAATCCGGTCTGCGCGGCGAGTGAGCGGGCGCACACCGCGGTGCCGATGGCATGGCGCCAGAACGCCATGAAGTCGAAGCCGCCCGGACCGGGCCTGGCCAAGGCGCCCACCAGTGCGGCGGTGGTCGCCAGGTTGCGCACGCTGCTCAACCCGAGCACCGCTATCGCCTCGGAGACCGTGGTCACCTGGCGCTGCATGCCGTAGAACGACGAATTGGCCAGGCGCAGGCTGTTGGCCGTCAGCGCCTGGTCGAGCGCGATCTTGCGCGCCAGCGTGTCGATGTCGACCCCCGGCTGGTCCATGCTGGCCAGCAGATCGAGCACCGCGGCCGGCAGCGACGGCAGCGCGTGGATCTTCTTCAGCACGTCGGTGATGGCCAGCGTGTTCATGGCGGCGGGCTGCGGCGCCTGCGCCACGGCCCCGCCGACGATCAGGTGGTCGATGCCGCGCCGACGCAAGGACGCCAGCACCGCCTCGGTCAGCGCGGAGCCCTGCGGCAACAGCACCTCGCCGTGCGCGTCGAGCAGGCGCTGGGCCAGCAGCATGCCGGCAGTCGCATCACCGATGGCCACGCGTGTACCACTCATGGCCACGCGCTTTCGAAGTCACGGCTCAGGGTCAGCAGTTTGCCGCGGGAGGTGGAGTGCTCTCCCATGTGGTGCCACTCGAGCCGGTAGCGCCGGCCATCGAGTTGCGCCAGCCCGGGCTCGCCCTCCGCCGTGGCGGCCAGCAGCGTGTCGAGCCACGGCAACACCTTGGCCAGCTCGTTGCCCAGCAGGGCGCCGGTGCCGGCAAACAGTCCCTGGGCGCGGGCGTTGATGAACGCCACCAATCCCTCGTCGTCCAGCCCGATCACCGGCAGCGGGATACATTGCAGCGCGTCGCGCACCACGTGG
>JANLQZ010000384.1:0-3317 GCA_031368125.1 Betaproteobacteria bacterium | reverse complement strand
CAAATCCAGCTACATGCTGGGAACCGGGGATTCGCTGACATTTCGCGGCAGTGTTCCGCACGGGCCCGAGAAACTCATCAAGCTGCCGATCAGGATGCTGGCGACGATCATCTACGACGACGAAATGGCGCGCCTGGTGATTTGACTACTGCTGCCAAGGCCGTGCGCGAAACCGGCGACCGCGACGGCGTCTTGATGCGGCTTTTGAAGCGGCGCTTCGCCACGTTGTCTGCCCGCACAGATCGCCCCCGCACCACGACGCTTCGTCGACCTCCGTATGTGCGTCTTGGTGGTTCCGGGGTGCGGTCCGGCCAGCATGTGCGTCGCGCATGCCTGGCGGCTGGATTCCTCGGCCGGTGCCCGCAACCCGGGCCTGCGCGGGCGCCACGCCGCAATGCGCCATGCTACGATAACCAAACTGTTGCCTGGTGGCAAACAATTTGTCTTGTCAAGAAACCACGGCCCCTGCGGGCCGAGGCTTTTGTGGGAACTTTCGCATGCACCCACCACGGTTCCTCTCGGCTGCGGCGCGCGGCCTGAGCGCCTTTGCGGGCGTGCCGACGGCCGCTTCGCTGGCGCGCGACCCATCGGTCCCGGACCCGGTGCTGCTGCACCTGAACGAATGCCCCTTCCCGCCCTCGCCGCGCGTGCGCGAGGCGGTGTGCCGGGCGGCGGAAACCGCCAATCGCTACGGCGATCCCCGACCGGAGCGGTTGGCGGCGATGATCGCGGAAAAAACCGGTGTGGCTGCGACGAACATCGTCATCGGCAACGGCTCCGACGAAATCCTCGGGCTGGTGGCGCAGATGGCCCTGGCGCCGGGCGACAGCGCCGTCATGCCGACGCCCTCGTTCCCGCGTTACCGGCTCGGCACACGCGCCATGGGAGCCGACGCCCGCCTGGTGCGCAATCTCGAGGACGGTCGCAACGACGTGGCCGGATTGCTGCGCGCGATCGACCCCAGCACCAAGCTCGTGTTTGCCTGCACGCCCAACAACCCCAGCGGCGCGCCACTGCCGCAGGACGAGATCCGCGCACTGGTGCAAGGCGTCCCCGACGATGTGCTGCTGGTGGTCGACGAGGCTTATTACGAGTTCGACGCCATACAAGGTGGAATCGGCGCGCTGCCCGAACTGCGCCGCCGCCGCGGCCCCTGGCTTTCCACGCGCACCCTGTCCAAGGCCTACGCGATCGCAGGGCTGCGGATCGGTTACGGCCTGGCCGGTTCGGCCGATGTGGCCGACGGGCTGGTGCGTGTCAAGCTCAATTTCAACCTGAGTTGCCTGGCCGTGGTTGCCGCCGAGGCGGCGCTTGGCGACGAACCCTATGCCCAGTCCTGCATCGCCAGGGCAGTGGCCGAGCGTGCACGCGTCGCCGAGCGCATCGAAAAGATGGGTTATCGCACCTTGCCGTCGCGCGCCAATTTCGTATCGTTCGATTACCGGGCCAATGCGGTTGCGGTCATCTCCGGTCTGGCGGCGCAGGGCATCTTCATCCGCGAGTGGCGCGACCCGGGGTTCGAGAACTTCATCCGCATGACGATCGGGTTGCCGCAGGAAAACGACCGTGCGCTGCAGGCGCTGGCGCTTGTCGCCGCGCCGGACTAGGTCTGGCAGCCGCACCATGGCCCGGGTTACGGAACAGGCGATTCCGATGCAGCGTTACTCCATTTTTTCGCTGGCCCGCAACGCGCTGAGTTACCACGAGAACTGGCAACGCGCCTGGCGCTCGGTGCCGCTCAAGCGCTCGTACGACATCGTCATCGTGGGCGCCGGCGGCCACGGTCTGTCCACTGCGTACCACCTGGCAAAAGAACACGGCGTCACCAATGTCGCGGTGATCGAGAAGGGCTGGCTGGGTGGCGGGAATACGGCACGCAACACCCACACCATCCGGGCCAACCACCTGCGCGACGCCAGCATCCGGTTTCATGACAAGTCGGTGCGTCTGTACGAGGCCATGACACGCGAGCTGAACTACAACATTCTGTTCAGCCAGCGCAGCATGGTGGACCTGGTGCAGAGTTCGTCCAAGTTGCGCGACCTGCGCCGCCGGTCCATGGCGATGGCCCTGCACGGCCCGACCTACAACATCGTCGGCATGGATGAAGTGCACCGGCTGGTTCCCGCGCTGGGAGACCTGAAGGACGTGCGCTTGCCGCCGCTGGCCGGGGTCGTGCATCCACAGGCGGCGATGGCCCGCCATGATGCGGTGGCCTGGTCCTATGCGCGCGCCGCCGACGCGCGCGGCGTCGAGATCCACCAGCAAACCGAAGTCACGGGATTTCTGCGCGACGGGCGCGGGCGGGTCGGCGGCGTCAAGACCAGCCGCGGCGAGATCCGGGCCGGCAAGGTGGCGTTGGCCACATCCGGCAATACCAGCCATGTCGCGGCGCTGGCGGGGTTGCGGCTGCCGCTGGTGACACGCAACTTGCAGGCCTTCGTGTCGATGCCGATCAAGCCGGTCGTCGACGTGATCGTCAACTGCCCGGATACCGGCGTCTACCTGATGCAGTCGGACAAGGGGGAACTCGTGATCGGCGGCGCGACCGACCCGATCCCGTCGTACCGACAAGGCGGAAATTTCCAGGTATTCGAGGAAACAGTCGCCGCGATGCTCGAGCTGTTTCCGCGTTTCAAGGGACTCAAGATGCTGCGCCAGTGGGGTGGGGCGATCGAGTTCGCGCACGACGCCAGCCCCATCATCTCGGCCACGCCGATTGCCGGTCTGTTCGTCAGCACCGGTTGGTGGGGTGGTTTCAAGGCCATCCCGGTCGGCGGGCTGACCTACGCGCACCTGCTGGCGACCGACAAGGCCCACCCGCTGGCCGAACTGTTTGGCTTGGAGCGCTTCCAGGGTTTGAAATTCATGATCGAAGTCGGCCTCGTGTCGCAACGGTAGGGACTGTTCCCATGTTGCCCATACCTTGTCCTTTTTGCGGTGTCCGCCCAGAAGCGGAATTCGTGTGCACGGGCGAAGTCCTGTCCCACCGACCGGCCGATCCCGACGCCATGGACGACGCGCAGTGGGCCGACTACATCGTTGCGCGCGCGAATGTGCGCGGAATACACGCCGAGCGCTGGTGGCACGCGCGCGGCTGCGGCAGCTGGTTCGTGTTGCACCGCGACACCGTGACCCACCGGCTGCTCGCGCAGGACGGCCTCGAGGAGCTGCGCCAATGAGTCGCCGGGCCGCTCGCAAGGCGAACAGCACCGCAGTGCGAAGCATGAAGGTACACCTGTGAGCCAGCCAGCGCGTCTTGAGCGTGGTGGCGCGATCGACCGCGACCAGCCGATCCGTTTCGTTTTCGACGGCCG
>JANLQZ010000355.1:0-5553 GCA_031368125.1 Betaproteobacteria bacterium | reverse complement strand
CCCTCGCGCCGCCAGGTCCATTCCGGGTCGCCGTAACACTGGTAGGCGGCCCAGGTGTTGCCCTGGCGGTTGGCGTTCCAGGCCGCCTCGCGCGCCGCGCCCACGGCCTCGATGAAACGCGCACCGCCCAGCAGGGCAGCGTAGAAACTGGTCGCGAACTGCGCCGCCGCGTCATCCTCGACCGCCCATCCGGCCGCGATCACGCAGCGCACGCCGACACGGATCAGTTCCTCGGCGATGTTGGCGGCGAAGGCGGCGCGGTCGTAGGGCGCCAAGGTGGCCTTGGCGTCGCGTCCGGCGAGGTGGCAGCAGTTCAGGAACACCAGTTCGGGCACGCTGCGCATGGCCCGGACCTCGGCGGCGCCAAGGTAGGTGTCCTTGCCCGACAGCACCACGCCGCCGTCGGCCCTGGGCGCGCCGTGGCCGGCAATGTGCACGGCGCGGTACGGGCGCTCGAACAACGCGTTGATGATGGTCTGCGCATCGTTCTGGTCGACCAGCGCGTGTACCTTGTCGGCCGCTATACCGCTGCCGGGAGCCTGCAGGCGTTCGGCCACCGCGAGTGCCTCGTTGTGGGCCCCTTCGAGGCGCGGGTAGACGGCTGGGTCGCACAACGGCTCGCCGATCACCAGCACGCTGTCGTCCGGGCTCGCATCGACCACCTTGGCCCGGAACTGCTCGGTCTGCAGCTTGCGCACCAGCTTGCTGCGGATCGCCCATGGACGTTGGTCGGCCGCCTGCGCATCGGGGTTGGTGTCGAGCAGTTCCCACGGGATCGCAGCGGTGCCCTTGTCCAGTTCGAGCACCATTTCGCTCGCGCCGCCCAGAAAAGGCTCGATCTCGACCGGCACCACCAGGTTGAACAGGGTGCGCCCCACCTGGGTGTCGGTGTTGGCGTCGTTCGAGGCGCTGGCCACCAGTTGGCGCAGCAGCGTGCCTTGCGCGTGCAGGGCATGTACCTCGGTGCGCGCGCGTTTGGTGTCCAGAGTGTAGGCAATACACGGGTTGGCCTGGTTGCCGTCTGTCACCGTCAGCGCGCGCACGAAGTCGTAGTCAGCACCGCGGTAGCCGGAATCGAGCAGCCGGCGCAACGCACCAGCGCCGGACAACACCTTGCCGGAGAGTTTGAGCCGGTTGGGTGAGGCGAGCTGCTGTTGCTGCAAGGCGCGCCATGCTTCGGTCGCGCGATCGAGGTACAACTCGACCAGCGTCAGATGTGCGAGTTGCGGCCAGCCGTTGTCGCGCAGCTTGAGGTTCGCCTCCAGCGCGCCCTGCGCGATCGATTGCGCGGCCGCGCCGGCCGAGATGCCGGTACCACCGCTGCCGATCAGCGTGGCCGCTATCTCGAACTGCGCCGGCGCGTCACCCTCGCGCTCGGAAAGCCGCTGCGCATAAGCCAGCACCGCCTGGCGCACCGTGTAGATCAGGTCCAGATGGCGCAGTTTGCCCTCTTCGCCCAGCCCGACCACCACCGCCGCCACCGGTCGCGCCATCTCGAGCGGGTTGTCCGGATTCCTGCGCAGGTTGCCGAAGATCTGGTGCGAGCCGACCGCGTCGGGGTACAGCCCGGCGCCCAGCGCGCGCCGCATGCCGCCGGCAACCAGCCGGTCGACCACGCGTTCGGTGCCGGTCAGGATCATCGAGCGGTAGTGGCCCACCAGCAGCGGCTGGCGTACGAACTTCAGGTCACCGTTGAACACCGAGACACTCAGCGCCGCCGTTCTGGCACGCGCGCGCTGGCCGTCGGCGCCCTGGTCCAGCCGCATCACATCGGCCTCGTTTGACGGCGGCAGCGAGCCGTGTTGCCCGTGCGAAGGACGGCTGCGCACCAGCGCTGGCGCAGCGGCGGCCTGGCCGCCCGCCGCGGCGCGTGCAGCCGCAGAGCGCGTGCCGCGCGCCAACGGCTCGTAGACCTCGAGCTGGCGCGTCTGGCCACTGACGAGCAGTTCGATGTAGGCGGAGAAGGCCGATGCCACATCGGGCAGCTTGCCGTGTTCGGCGTCGAGTTTCCAGGTGCGCACGCCCGGCAGCAACGCGCTGGCCAGCGTGACGCGTCCGTCGCCGTCGTCGGGCGTGTTCTCGTATTCGAGGCCGTCCGGGCCGGTCACGATGCCGGCCGGCGTGAACGCCGCGTGGCCGATCACCAGCAGCATCTTCTGCGCGTCGGCGCCCAGCGCGGCCACCTGTGCGTCGAGGCGTCGGCGCAGGGCCACCGCCTGGTCGAGCACGACCTGCGGCGGCGCACCCCACTGGTAGATCGTGCGCTGCGCACGCGGGTCGTGCCAGATGCTGCGCTCGCGCAGGGCCGCCATGTCGTCGTCGGCCAGCTTCTTCCAGCTGCTCTCCTTGTCGAGGCCGAGCTTCGGGTCCAGCAGCGCGGCTTGCAGCTGGATGAAACCGGGCATGCCGGCCATCATGCTGCGCGCGCCGCCGTTGTCGAACAACGAGCCGAACGCCACCAGCGCGTTGCCGAAGGTGTCGTCGCCCGAGAGCGTCTGCATCGGCGCCCACGAGCCGCCGTTGGGCGTGCCCAGCATCAGCAGCCGCGCGCCGTCGCGCGCCATCATGCGTTTCCAGGTGTCGGGTTTTTCGAGCTGCATGGTGCGCGCCAGCAGCCCGCCCATCGAATGCGCGAGCAGCCGCACCGGTTTCTGGCTGGTGCTGCGCGCCGCCAGTTCGGCGTCGACCGCGGCCGCGAGCCGGCGCGCCTCGTCCTCGATCGGGCGGCGCCAGTCGTAGGCGAACGGGATCACCTCGTGCGTGTCGGCCAGGCGCTCGATCAGGTCGTCGTAGCTGCTGCCGACCGGGCCGTCGGGCGACACGCGCGCCGCGGTGGCAGGGTCCCAGGCCAGCTTCATCAGCCCGTTGACGAAGCGAAAGCCGAGCCAGATGCGTTTGCCGTCGAGCTTGAGGTTCGAGCCCAGGATGCCGGGCAACACGAACACGGCCGGCCGGTCGGCCCGGTTGGTGCCGGCTTCGCCGCGCGAACGCGCCACCGCCCTGGCGGCCCGCGTGCCGCCGGCATCTTCGCCAGCCCAGGACAGCGGGCCGATGGCGGCAAAGTCGGCTGGCGCGGCATCGACCAGGGCGCTGGCGATGGCCGCCACGGTGCGGTCGTTGGCAAAATAGTTGAAGTGCGTCACCTTGGCGCCACGGTCGAGCAGGAAACTCGCGCCCGCGTTGGTGGCACTGGCGGCGCGCGGCGATCCGCCGTACATCGAGCGTGTCTGCACCACCAGGTCGTTGTCGGTCCAGTAGAAGGCGTCGGACAGCAGCGTCTTGACCCACGACCCGATCGAATCGCCCTGCAGGTCACCGGCCACCACGCGCAGGTCGCCCGGGATGGTCTCGTTGCCGCCGTTGAGCCAGGCCACCACGGCGCTCTCGGGCATCATGGCCTCGATACCCGGCAACACACTCGGGTCGGCGCGCCGGCGCGCGACCTCGTGCAGAAAATCGACAAACTGGGGCGCCACCGGTACGCCCGCAAGCTGCAGGCCCCACTGCAACACCGACAGGTAGGCATCGAAACGCCGCGACGCGAGCAGGGTGCCGCGTGCCGGGCAGGCCACGCGCACCACGCGTTCGACCTTCAGGCCCTTGGCCTGCGCCATCTTCACCAGCGCCTGCAGGTCGGCGCGGTGGGTCGCGTACTTGTCGTCGTGGAACAACGCGAGTTCGTCGGCGCCCAGTGCGCCCCCGCCGCAGGCCCGCGCGAGCACCTCGGCCACCAGCCCGCCGCGCGAGTGGGTCACCAGGTGCAGCCGCGCGCCGGCGGGCAACGCGCGCACCAGCGCCAGCGCGTTGGTGATCGGGCTTTCACCCATGGTCGGGTGGTCGAGCGCATAGACGCGGTTTTTGTAGTGCCTGAACAGGCCGCGCACGGTCTGCGGATGCATGGTCCACAACTTGCCGAAGGTGCTGATGGTGTCCACGAAGGTGCCGTGCACCAGCACCAGCAACGGGCCGCCGTCGTCGGCAGCGTCGACCCTGGCGCGTTTCAGGCCGCTGCCCTTGAGCGCGGCCGGCAAGACCTCGGCGCTGAGCTGGTACAGCCCTTCGTCGACCGCGCCGTCGACCTTGTAGGTGATGGCCGCGGTGGCGATGTCGGCCGCCGGGTCCTTGAACAAGCCGGTGATGACGTCGACCGCGCCCAATACCGCCTGGCCCATCCAGCCGCGCGTGGCGCCGCGCGTGGCGCCGGCCTCCAGGCCGGGCCAGCCGAGTTGTGCCGACACCACCACCTCGTCGGGTTTGCCCGCCGCAACCGAACTGCGGGTGGCCCCGCCGGTCTGCGCCCGCAGCAGGTCGCGCGCGTCCTCGGGGTGCAGCACCAGCGTCGGGCCGTTGGTGATGTGCAGCACCACCACGTCTTCACCCGGTCGCGCCATGACCCGCACCGCGTCGCCATTGCCGCGTTGAGTACCCACGCGCACCGAGGCCTTGACGCTGCCGCCGCCCGCGCGAGAGCGTGTGGCGCCGGCCGCCGCGCCGCCAGGCTGCGCCTGACCCGGGATGATGAAGGTGATGTCCTTGTTCTGTGTCGCCATGGCGCGCTCCTTTGAACCCATACCCACCTGCGGCCGCAAGCCTCAGACCATGAACGGCGCCTGCGCCAGGAACGTTGCCGCCTGGCCCAGCACGAACAGGTTGGGCGACTGGCTGGCGGGCATGCCGGCGCGCACGCGCGCATGCAGGCTGGCATAGTTGCCCCGGAACGCGCCGTGGTTCCAGACCTTCAACAACTGTTCGGTGAAGGCGCCGTTGTGGTCGCCGTCCATCGAGGTCTGGTTGTCCTGGCAGCCCGAGATCAGGACCACGGCCGGATTGAATATGCCCACCAGCGCGGTCGCGGTTGCCGCCGCGCCGACCAGCGCCAGCGCCGCATCGGGGTCGACGACGGGTTTGCCTGCCGCCTTGGCCACGTCGAGCTGCAGCTTGTCGTAGAAGGCCTTGTGTTCTTCGTACACGCGCCGTGCCACGGTGTCGGGCATCAGCTTGATGCGCTGGCCGGGCGGCGGCGGGGGCGGCGGCAGTTCGCGCGTCACGCTGCCGCTGTGGCAGCTGTCGGACAACACCAGGATGCGTACCCCGGCCTTGAACTGGCTGAGCTCGAAATACAACTCGTCGTCGATCAGCTGGCCGTCGAACAGGCACCAGGTCTCGTCCTTCTTGTCCGGTTCGTCATGGTTCGCGTCCGGCACCTGTCCGCCGTGGCCGGAGTAACTCAGGAAGAACAGGTCGCCCGGCTTCAGCGCCTTGGCCGCTTTGCGCATGCCGCCGAGCGTGTTGGCGCGCGTCGCCTTCTTGGTCAGCAGCACCGTGGACGCCATGCCCTTCGTTTTTGCCAGCGCCGCCATGTCGTTGGCGTCGAACTCGCAGGCAGCCAGCGGACCCTCCCAGCCGCCATAGGCATCACCACTCACGCTGTTGAGGCCGATGTGCAGGGACATGCCCCGGGCCTTGGCGGCCACTCCCTTGTTGTTTGCCATACCTTGCTCCTTGGGTTGAGGTGGCGCGGCGACAGGGGTTGCAGCGCTGCCGGTGGCAGTA
>JANLQZ010000327.1:0-1572 GCA_031368125.1 Betaproteobacteria bacterium | reverse complement strand
GTTCAAGGGCAAACACGTGCTGGTGGTGGGTGCCGGCAACAGCGCCTGCGACATCGCGTCCGACATCTGCACCGTGACGGCGTCGACCACCATGGCGGCGCGTTCGCCGGTGCTGCTGATGCCGCGCATGTTCCTCGGTGTTCCGACCTCGCGCGTGCTGGCCCGGCTCGAGAAACCCTGGCTGCCGTGGCCGGTCCGGCGCTGGTTCCGCGAGACCATCGCGCGCATGGCGCACGGCCGCATGGAGCAGTGGGGCTTCGTGACGCCCAAGACCCGCACCCACCCGGCCGGCCACCACCTGCTGATCGGGCATTTCATCTGGAACCGCATCACGGCCCGACCGGGTGTGGCGAAGGTCGTTGGCGACACCGTGTTCTTCGCCGACGGGACATCCACGCGCTACGACACCATGATCGCCGCCACCGGATACGAGGTGCACCTGCCGTTCCTGAGCGCGGAGCTCTCGCCGGTGCGGGGCCGCTGGCTCGAACTGTTCCACCAGGTGGTCCGGCCCGGTGTGCCGGGCCTGTACTTCGTGGGTTTCTTCAACGTCAGCGGCGGCGGCAATATCCGCATGATGGACGACCAAGCCGAGTGGGTCGCGGCGCTGGAGACCGGTGAACTGGGTTTGCCGGCGCCGCAGCAGATGCTGCAGGCCATCGAGCGGCAGCGCGAGACGATCACGCGCCAGTACCCGGACAGCCCGCGTTACGCGCTGGAACTCGACCCGCGCATGTACCGCGAGGCGCTGGCGCGCGAAATGCGCCGGGCGAGGCGCGATATGCGCACGCGTACGGCCGGCGCCGCGCCGGTTGCCACTGCATCGCAGCCCGGCTGAGGCGCAGGACGTACGTTCATGGCTACCCAGCGCACCGATCCACCTGCGCCGGCCATCAGCCGCGTGGTGGTTCGTTCGCTGGTGCGAACCCGCTTCGAGCGCCCGCCAACAGAGCTGGTCGCGGCGGTCGCCCGGGCCGACGTGACGACGCTCAGCGAACTGGTCGGGCGCATGTACACGATGCACCACAGCATCCGCCCGCTGGCGGGGGCTGCATTGCCGCTGGCCGGTATCGTGAGCACGGCCAAGTGTCCGCCGGGGGACAACCTGGGCCTGGTGAAGGCGCTGACACTGGTCGAGCGCGGCGACGTGCTGGTGGTAGACGCCCAGGGCTTCGACCAATGGTGCCTGGGCGGCTTCCAGCTGCTGCGCCATGCGCGCGACACCCGGGGCCTGGCGGGCCTGGTGGTCAACGGCGCCTACCGCGATGTCGCCGAGGCGCAGCAGGCCGGCTTCCCGATTTATGCCACCGCGATTGCTCCCTACTCGGGCCCGAAGGCCGGCCCGTGCGAGGTGAATGTGCCGGTGTGCTGCGGCGGCGTCGTGGTGCAGCCCGGTGATGTGTTGGCGGCCAGTCTGGAAGGTGTGGTGGTCGTTCCGCAGCGCAGCCTGCAGGTGGTGGTGGACGCACTGGAGCGCGCGGCGCAGGCCGGCCACGACAACGGTGCAGCACTCGGCCGGTTGTTCGAGCTGGCGCAGAAACTGGACTGCGATCTGTTGCCGGGCACTGGCGG
>JANLQZ010000312.1:0-4473 GCA_031368125.1 Betaproteobacteria bacterium | reverse complement strand
GTGGGCAAGTCCACCTTCATCGAGGTGCTGGGGCTGTACCTGATCGACCGCGGGCACCGGGTCGCGGTACTCACCATCGACCCTTCATCCGCGCTATCGGGCGGCTCGATCCTGGGCGACAAGACGCGCATGGAGAAACTGTCGGTGCGCGAACGCGCCTACATCCGGCCCAGCCCATCGGGCGGCACGCTGGGCGGCGTGGCCGAGAAGACGCGCGAGGCGATGCTGGTCTGCGAAGCCGCCGGTTACGACATCGTGATCGTCGAGACCGTCGGGGTCGGGCAGAGCGAGGTCGCGGTGGCTGGCATGACCGACATGTTCGTGTTGATGCAGTTGCCCAATGCCGGGGACGAACTGCAGGCGATCAAGAAGGGCGTCATGGAATTGGCGGATCTGGTGGCGATCAACAAGGCCGACCTCGACGCAGCCGCGGCCACCCGTGCCCAGGCCCAGATCACGTCGTCGCTGCGCCTGCTGGGCCAGCACGGCAACCCGGCCCATGCCCAGCACCACGAGGCCGAATGGCATCCGCAGGTGCTGCAGCTCAGTGCGCTGCAGGGGCACGGGGTGGACCGGTTCTGGGATGCGGTGCAGAACTACCGAAGCCTGCAGACCGCCAACGGCGCGCTGGCGTCGCGCCGGCGAAAACAGTCGCTGGCGTGGATGTGGGAGCGCGTCGAATCCGGGTTGCGCCAGGCGTTCCGGGAGGAACCAGCCGTGCGCGCACGGCTGGAGGCCATCACCGAAAGCGTGGCGCAGGGCGGCATGGTGGCATCCACCGCGGCGAGGGAACTGCTGGCGCTGTTCAGGCAGTCGCAGGGCCGCCCGGCCGACGCTCCGGCGCCGCCTGGAGCGGTCGCATGATGTCGGCGCAAAGCATTGCATTAATCGAGGCGTCGCCAGTCTGGCGCGTGCGCCGGGTCGAAGTTGTCGACTTGCCAGAAGGCAAGGTGCTGGTCAAGGGCCAGCGCGCAACCCGCAGTCCGTGGCCGCACCGGCTGCTCAATACGTTGGCGTGGATGGCCGGCGTGCCGTATCTCAAGGCGGTGCCGGTGCATGGTGGCGCCCGTTCGCAGGAGATCGAGCTCACGCGCCTGCGCGCCCTGGCCGCCGCGGGCTTGCCGGTGCCGCAGGTGCGGCACGTCGGCGCCGACTATTTCGTGGTGGACTACCTGGGGTCGAACGATCTTGCGCGCACCTTGCGCGAACAGGGGGCCAAGGCGTACGGCCTGTGGTTTGCGGCCATGGAGCAACTGCTGCAGGTGCATGCGCAGGGCCAGTACCTGAGCCAGTGTTTCGCGCGCAACATCATCGTGTCGGACCGCTTCGAAGGCCTGATCGATTTCGAGGACGACCCGCTCGAAGTGATGGGACTGGTCGACGCGCAGGCGCGCGACTGGCTGATCTATCTGCAGTCCACGCTCTGGAACCTGGCGCTCGATCAACCGAGGCTCGACGCCGCGCTGCGGTCGGCACTGGAGCGCGAATCGGCGCCGGTCCGGGCCGCCTTGCGCCATGCCGCGGGGCGCCTGGCCTGGCTGCGCTGGTTGCCGACCAACCGCAGGGTGTGGGGCAAGGATTTCGTGAGCCTGCAGGCGGTGGCCGCGGCGCTGCACCGGCACTATTTCAACAATTGAGCGTTTGGCCAATGAAGGAGACTATCGATGCACGAAATTCTTGAACAACTCGAAGCCAAGCGCGAACAGGCACGCATGGGCGGCGGCGCCCGGCGCGTCGAGGCGCAGCACCGCAAAGGCAAGCTGACCGCGCGCGAGCGCCTCGAACTGCTGCTCGACGAGGGCACGTTCGAGGAATGGGATATGTTTGTCGAACACCGTTGCGTCGACTTCGGCATGCAGGACCAGAAGATCCCGGGCGACGGCGTGGTCACCGGTTACGGCATGATCAACGGCCGGCTGGTGTTCGTGTTCAGCCAGGACTTCACGGTGTTTGGCGGCGCGTTGTCCGAGGCCCATGCCGAGAAGATCTGCAAGGTCATGGACCAGGCCATGAAGGTCGGCGCGCCGGTGATCGGCCTGAACGACTCCGGCGGGGCGCGCATCCAGGAAGGGGTGGCCTCGCTGGGTGGTTACGCCGACGTGTTCCAGCGCAACGTCATGGCCAGCGGCGTCGTGCCGCAGATCAGCATGATCATGGGCCCGTGCGCTGGCGGCGCAGTTTATTCGCCGGCAATGACCGACTTCATCTTCATGGTGAAAGACAGCTCCTACATGTTCGTCACCGGCCCGGAGGTGGTGAAAACCGTGACACACGAAGAGGTCACGGCGGAAGAACTCGGCGGCGCCATCACCCACACCACGCGCAGCGGAGTGGCCGACCTGGCGTTCGAGAACGACGTCGAGGCGCTGCTGATGTTGCGCCGCCTCTACAACTACCTGCCGCTGAACAACCGCGAGAAGGCACCGGTCAGACACAGCGGCGACCCGGCCGACCGCCTGGAACTGAGCCTCGATACCCTGGTGCCGGACAACGCCAACAAACCCTATGACATGAAGGAACTGATCGTCAAGACGGTCGATGACGGCGACTTCTTCGAACTGCAGCCCGAATTCGCCAGGAACATCCTGATCGGCTTCGCGCGCATGAACGGCCAGACCATCGGCATCGTGGCCAACCAGCCGCTGGTCCTCGCGGGCTGCCTGGACATCAAGAGCTCGACCAAGGCGGCGCGTTTCGTGCGCTTCTGCGACGCCTTCAATATTCCGGTCGTGACCTTCGTCGACGTGCCCGGGTTCATGCCCGGTACCAGCCAGGAGTACGGAGGCATCATCAAGCATGGCGCCAAGCTGCTGTATGCCTACGCCGAATGCACCGTGCCCAAGATCACCGTGATCACCCGCAAGGCGTACGGCGGGGCCTACGACGTGATGTCTTCCAAGCACCTGCGCGGTGACGTGAACTTCGCCTGGCCGAGCGCCGAGATTGCAGTGATGGGCGCCAAAGGCGCGGTGGAGATCATCTTTCGCGAAGACAAGGGCGACCCGGCCAAGCTGGCCGCCAGCGAGGCCGAATACAAGGCGCGTTTCGCCAACCCGTTCGTGGCGGGTGCGCGCGGATTCATCGACGACGTGATCCTGCCGTCGGAGACGCGCAAACGCATTTGCCGCAGCCTCGTGATGCTGCGCGACAAGAAGATCGAGAACCCGTGGCGCAAACACGGAAATATTCCGTTGTGAGTTGAGTGCCAAGGTCCGAGATCTTGCCATTGTGAACACGGTACTTCTAACTGTTGGCGAGCGTGTGAGCCATCGTGGCCGTCTGGATTGTGGTGTGGGCGAGTTGACTGACGTTTACATCGATGGCACCTGTCGGGTAGTCTTCCCGGGCAGTGAGTTCACCGGGATTCCAATATCTGAGATCTTCTCTGTTGAAGAAGCTCTTAAGGTGGAGGCCCATAGAGTCGAAATTGAAGAGCTTGCAAGCATTCGGCAAGCAAACGCGCGCGCGGCGATTGAGGCGAAGCGGCGTGAATTATTCGAAGAACTTCGGAATTGCCTTAGTTCGAATTTCCTGAATGCCCAAGACTTCTACTCAATTTCCTGTGCCGAAGTGCTCTCCCCCGACGAGTTTGAGGCAGAGAAAATTTCATTTGTGAAATCGTGGGTAGAAGAAAATGTCCCGCCGGACAAGGATGGTCAGCAACGGCTGTTGGACGATGAGCAAGCAAGGGCGATAGCGACAGTCAACGGTCATGTTCAGGTTGTGGCCCGCGCGGGGAGTGGGAAAACGACGACGTTAGTCAATCGTGCGCTGTTTCTCATGAAGCACTGTCGCGTCGCCCCAAGCGAAATGCTGCTGCTCGCCTTCAATCGCAAAGCGGCACTGGAGATCCGCAGGAGACTAATTGCTCTTCTGAACGAAGGTGCCGATGCTCCCGTAGCCGATGAAATTGATCGTCGAATTCGTGCAGCCAGCAAACAAAGAAGAATCGCTGACGATGAAGTCGAGGCCAGCGCCATCGACGCCATCACCGAGAAGCTTGGCATCACACTGCCACACGTAATGACTTTTCATGCTCTGGCTTATGCCATCGTGCATCCGGAGGAAAGTCTTCTATACAACGGTTCCGATGGACAGGCTCAAAGTTTGAGTCATGTAGTTCAACAGGTGGTTGACGATCACCTTCAGATACCTATCTTCAAAAATCAAATTCGCGAGCTGATGCTCACCCATTTTCGCGAAGACTGGGATCGATTGGCAGATGGCCATTACGATCAAAGCAAGGAAGAATTGCTACGATTTCGCCGATCTATACCCCGGGAAAGCCTCGGTGGCGAGTACGTGAAATCTTACGGCGAAAAAGCCATCGCCGATTTCCTGTTCGAGCACGATATTGCATACAAGTATGAGCGTAACTACTCGTGGCGCGGCATCAACTACCGTCCAGACTTCACCATCCTCCAGACACCCAAGAGCGGGGTGATCATTGAGTATTTTGGCCTCAAAGGGGAC